>CAZJVO010000009.1:0-16236 GCA_964549815.1 uncultured Dehalococcoidales bacterium
GCTGAACCGCTTATGCCACTCATTGTGAGAGATTAACATGTTCATGGACACCGCATATTTCTAACTTGACGTTTTAATAAACTGTTTGTTAGACTGCTCAGTAAAATTAATAATACAGGAAATATTTTTGATAGATGCTATTCTGGAATTAGATATCCTTAAAGAGTTAATTGTAATAATTTTAGCTGCAACCCCTATCAGCGAACTTCGGGGAGCCATTCCCCTGGCTATTATTGAATTTCAATTCACCTGGTATTATGCGTTTCTCCTGGCTGTAATAGGCAATATGTTGCCTGTACCGTTGATATTGCTATTCATAGAATCGGCTGCTAAATGGCTAAGCCGGATACCGATTATGAAGAAGTTTTTTGACTGGCTTTTCGAAAGGACGCGGCATCATGAAGCGCAGATACAGAAATATAAAAGTTTGGGCTTGACAATATTCGTTGGGATACCTCTGCCATTTACGGGTGCATGGACAGGTGCAATAGCAGCAGTACTGCTCGGTATAAATTTTAAACAGGCATTCTTCTCCATCTTTGCAGGAGTCATTATGGCGGGGGTTATTGTAACCTGTTTAACACTGCTTGGTTGGGCAGGTGCCATTATTGCAGGCGTTGTGCTTTGCGGACTTATTACATATGGTTTTTTAAAACCAAATAATAAGAAGCACGGTAATTAAATGGCTTGACCTTAATATCCCGGTGATGATATATATAATAAGTGTAGGAAGTTGACAATTTTTACTCTGTACAATAATTAGTATAAAATAATATCGTTGTTATACGTCCCTGTAGCTCAGTTGGATAGAGCAACTGCCTTCTAAGCAGTGGGTCGAGAGTTCGAATCCCTCCAGGGACGCCATTAAAGCAAAAAATGCTCTCCAAAAGCTCCTCGAACGCCTCGGGGATGTTCAATTACTTTGCTGTTTTCTGTAGTCTATTTGCGCAATGTTGCAAAAAGCACCAGCCGCCCCCAAATACAAATATGTTAACCTCAGATTACAAGGTTAACAATAATTACTCTGAAAGTGATAATTTGTCATCATGATAAATGTTGATTATAAACCATGAGATTGGTAAAATTAAGAACTATGGAAGCTGAATTGGATACAATCTATTTAAGTTAATCTCCGCTATTAATTTTTAAACCAATGTGACAACTCAGAATTAACAGGTATTGAAGACATAATAAAAATTAGGAGGATTTGCTTGTATGACACCTGAAATGATAGAAAAGTTATGGCAACGGTCTCAGGGGAAATGTGAGTGTATAAAAGCAGCCCACAACCATCCCGATAAACGGTGCAATAAGATTCTGGCAAGAGAAATGCTGGATAAGGAAGGGGAGGGTAACTGGGAAATATACCAGATTTTTGTTAGCGGTGGCGAAAATATTAATGCGTATGCAGTTTATTGTACCGAATGTTTTAAAAAATTACCACATGCTCTCAAAAAGGAGGAGCGATTTAGCAGTAACCTCTGGAATTCTACCCAGTAGAAAATCAATCATTAACAGGTGATACTGGTATAATTGGCAGCAAAAAATTTTGGAGACCTCGAAAATTCTTAATTCTTACCTGTGGAGTTTCAAGGCAGTAATTCTGTTTCTATATAAATATGCAGGCATTCGGGGTATGCACTTCTGATATTATTCTCTATGCGGTGAATCGATTCGTGTACCTGTTCTGCTGTGCTGCCTTTCTTAAAATATACACCAAGGTTGACAAGCAGGTCGTTGGGGCCTACATACATGGTTAATATCTCTGCTACGCTGTCTACCTGTGGATCCGATTCAATACGTCTTCTCATATCAGCCAACGTTGCGACATCAACTCCTTCACCCAGCAACAAGCTCCGAGTTTCGAATGCAAGTATAAAAGCTACTCCCATCAATAAAAGCCCGATTAGCATCGATGCTATGCCATCGAGGTATGGATTACCAAATAGATGGCCGAAGAATATACCCAGGAATGCGAATACAAGTCCCAGCAGAGCAGCGCTATCTTCCAGAACTACCGTATAGGTACTGGGGTCTTTGGCTTCCTTAATGTATTGCCACGTGCCCTTTTCTCCTTTAGCTTTACGCAATTCCCTGAATGCTACCGAGAACGACCATCCTTCAATGATAAAAGCAAGTGCCAGTACGATGTAATTCACAGAGGGATTGTACATCTCTGCGCCTGCGTGGCGTATGTGTGAAATACCTTCGTATAGAGATAAACCGCCGCCGATACCAAAAATGGAAACTGAAACGACCATTGTCCAGAAATAGAGTGCTTTACCATATCCGAAAGGGTGCAATTCGTCGGCGGGCTTCTTAGACTGATTAATGCCATGCAGCATTAAAGCCCCGTTTCCTGTGTCAACAAGCGAGTGTATACCCTCAGATATCATTGCTGAAGAACCAGTGATTGCTGCAGCTACAAACTTGATAACAGCAATTGCCAGATTGCCTATAATTGCTGCTACTACCGCAATTTTCGAATTGCCATGCCCTGCCATGTATTTCATCTCCTTGACACCAGAATGGATGTTGATTTATTGGGATAAACTAAACAATGTAAAGCCGGTTAAAAATTACTAAGTATAGAATAAAAATATACCACTTGGCAAAATTTATGTATTTCTTGTTGCAGTCTCTCGGAATTCAAAAATGTTGAATCAGTGGTTATTATCCAGCATCAGGAGAAAGGAGGCGAGCTGATATTAAAAGAATACCTGCGATTATTGCAGCTTATCTATGTCCGTACAGAAAATGTAGCTGAGCCCTGCCGTTCTATTTAACCTTGGAAAACGGAGTAGGCATCTAAACAATCCAAGCACATCTATCAGTAAGCCATAAATTGTATAGTGTGTCGTGGGCACCGCACAACACTTGCTTGACAACCTTTAAACTTCATTGCTAGTATAAAGGTTGATTTCCGTTTATCTTTTAATTTTTTCTATTGAGTAAAGGAATGTCCAGTTTATTAGATAAAATAAATTGTCCTGCAGACCTTAAAAATTTGTCAATAAGGCAGTTGGAACAACTGGCCGACGAAATAAGACAGGAGCTGGTATCCGTTGTAACAGTTAACGGCGGGCATTTAGCCTCCAATCTGGGAGTCGTCGAACTAACCATTGCTTTACACCGCGTATTTAATAGTCCAAAAGACAAGATTATATGGGATGTCGGGCACCAGGCATATACCCATAAGTTGCTAACCGGAAGAAAAGAACGTTTCAATACCCTGCGTCAATATGGGGGGTTATCTGGTTTTACATCACGTGATGAGAGCCCTCATGACCCATTTGGGAGTGGACATGCCAGTACCTCAATCTCAGCAGCTATGGGGATAGCGAAAGCGCGCGACCTTGACGGCGAAGACTATCATGTTATTGCAGTAATCGGTGACGGAGCAGCGACTGGGGGAATGGCCCTCGAGGCTTTCAATAACCTTCCACATCTCGGGTCTCAGTTGATAGTGATTCTTAATGATAACGGTATGTCGATATCACCAACAGTGGGGGCTCTCGCCAAAATATTCAGCCGGATTCGTTTTGATAAGCGATATTACCATGCCAGCGAACAGAGTAAAAAGATACTCGGATTTTTACCTCTGGGTAAAAAAGTCTGGCAATTAGGAGAACAGGTAAAGAGCAGCATTAAAAGTTTTGTTATGCCGACTACGATGTGGGAAGAGTTTGGAATGGCATATATGGGGCCTATAGATGGACATAACATACGAGATCTGGAGACAGCCCTTATACAAGCCAGGGATTACAGTCATAAACCAACATTGATTCATATATCAACTACAAAGGGCAAGGGATATACACCGGCTGAAGGGGAT
The DNA here is from genome assembly GCA_964549815.1 of uncultured Dehalococcoidales bacterium. Taxonomy (GTDB): domain Bacteria; phylum Chloroflexota; class Dehalococcoidia; order Dehalococcoidales; family UBA5627; genus UBA5627. The sequence continues at coordinate 3,836 of CAZJVO010000009.1, forward strand.
GCGGTATATTTTCACGGCATTTCTCCTAAATGCAAACCCCAGACAAAAATAATCCCTACCTATAGTGAAATATTCTCGCAGACCATACTTCAACTTGCCAGGCAGGAGCCGAAACTGGTAGTTATAACGCCAGCAATGCCAGAAGGAAACTGCCTGAATATAGTTCAGAAAGAATTTCCCGACAGAGTATTTGATGTAGGAATATGTGAGCAACATGCTGTCACTTTTGCGGCAGGATTAGCCACACAGGGATATATCCCTGTTGTGGCTATATATTCTACTTTCCTGCAGCGGTCTTTCGACCAGATAATACATGATGTATGCCTGCAGGATTTGCATGTTATTTTTGCTATTGATCGCGGTGGTATCGTGGGGGATGATGGGAAGACGCATCAGGGGATATTCGATTTATCTTATCTATCCTTAGTGCCCAATTTAATAGTATCAGCGCCCAAAGACGAAAATGAATTGCAGCAGCTGCTGTATACCGCCGTCAGGACGAGGCATCCGATGGCAATAAGATACCCTCGCAGCAATGGTGTCGGGGTTCCGATGGATTCTGTTTTCAAACTTATTCCTATTGGTACCGGGGAGATATTGAGATATGGTAATGATATCGCTATAATGGCTGTCGGAGCATCTGTCTCTCCAGCTATAGAGGCTGCCGAGGAGTTACTGTTAAAAGGGATTGAAGCGACGGTTATCAATGGCCGTTTTGTTAAACCGCTGGATGCGGAAATTATATTAGACACTGTTCGTCGGATAAAATATATTGTAACTGTAGAAGAAAATGTACTGAGCGGTGGTTTTGGAAGTAGTGTTATCTCGCTTTTACAGGATGCGGGTTTGTCTGATGTAAAAGTTAAAACAATAGGAATACCCGATAAATTTGTTGAGCATGGCACGCCTTCTCTACTAAGAGCAAAGTACGGGCTGGATTCTAAGGGAATAGTACGAGAAGCAGTCACCCTTTTACCGGAAGTTAAGCGTATTCACTGCTAAACGATATTGATATATAATTTATAATTATACTCATAGCATCAGGTATTTCATGATTACCTGATTTATTTATTAATATAAAATTTAAAGGGTGCAGATGAATAAGTTAACGGTAAGAGATATCGATGTCAGTGGGAAAAGGGTGCTTGTAAGGGTAGATTTTAATGTCCCGTTAAATTATAAAACAGGAGCAATTACCGATGATAGCCGTATCAGGGCTTCGTTACCCACTATAGATTACCTTATCGAGAAAAGATGCAAGGTAATATTGTGTTCCCATCTCGGGCGCCCGGCGGGCAAGCCATCTGCTGCGTTTAGTTTAGCTACTGTGGCCCAGCACCTTGCCCAGATTTTACGTCAACCGGTGAAATTTGTTAACGATTGCATTGGTGCAGAAGTAGAAAAAGCCATCAGTGAAATGAAAAGCGGAGACATTCTACTTTTAGAAAATCTCAGGTTTTATGAGGAAGAGGAAAAAGGAGAGGAGGCCTTTACCAGGGCGCTTTCCAAACATGGCGATATCTTTGTTAACGATGCTTTCGGGACAGCACACAGGAAGCATGCTTCAATTGTCGGAGTAACGAAATATATGCCCTCGGTTGCCGGAATGCTACTCGAGAAAGAAATCAATGCATTGGGAAAAGTATTGACTGAGCCGCCACGCCCCTTTGGGGTGCTTCTGGGAGGAGCTAAAGTCAGCGATAAGGTTGGGATGCTGGATAACATTATGGGAAAAGTGGATACTGTAATTATTGGGGGGGGGATGGCGGCAACTTTTTTAAAAGCCCAGTCTTACGAAGTAGGCGTATCTTTAATAGACGACTCGATTGACGTAGCAGCAGATATAATTGAAAAAACAAAACTTAACCATGTTAATCTTATACTTCCAGATGATGTGCTGGTTGCCAGCGAAGTGAATGATAAGGCAGAAACAAAAAATGTTTCTATATCTGAAATACCTGCCAATGAGCATATAGTGGATATAGGGACATTAACCATTACCAAATTTACAAAGGCTCTTGAAAAATGTCGCACTGTCTTCTGGAATGGCCCAATGGGTATATATGAAATCCCACAATTCAGTGAAGGAACAAAAACCCTGGCAAGAATCATTGCCAATCTGCATGCTACCACAATCATTGGTGGTGGTTCGACATCTGAGATAGTTACAGAAATGAAACTGGGCGATAAAATGTCTTTCGTTTCCACAGGTGGAGGTGCTTCCTTAAAATTCTTAAGCGGAGAAACCCTGCCCGGGGTAGAAGCATTACTCGATAAAGATGCGAAAATATAAATTAATCCGCAATGGAGTGAATTGTTTTGGGGAATATTAATGTTGAATTTATAAAAGAACTATCAAAAACAACATCTTCGAAAATAGTAATGTTAGTAATAGATGGGATGGGGGGATTACCTGATATTCAAAGTGGTAAAACAGAGCTCGAAACTGCGGTTACTCCCAATCTGGATGCGCTTGCGTCTAACAGTATTTGCGGATTAACTGATCCTGTAGGCCCGGGTATAACTCCGGGCAGTGCCCCTGGTCATCTGGCATTATTTGGTTATGACCCTATCAGATACCGCATAGGGCGGGGGGCGCTGGAAGCGATGGGAATAGATTATCCACTGGAGCCAGGGGATTTAGCTGCACGTGGAAACTTTTGCACTGTTAACAAAGAGGGATTGATTACAGATAGGCGTGCAGGACGTATCTCAAGTGAGCAGAGTGTTAAATTATGTCAGCTTCTCAATAATATAGTCATTGATACTGTTGCTGTGTTGGCTTTGCCGGTTAAAGACCATCGAATGGCGCTTGTATTGCGCGGCGAAAATCTCAGCCCGGATATATCCGATTCTGACCCGCAACAAACAGGTGTGGCTCCTCTGCGAGTCATGGCAAACAGTATATCTGCACAAAGGACTGCAGATATCGTAAATGAATTCCTTGACAGAGCAAAAGATATCCTTGCCGATTGCAGCCCTGCCAATATGTTACTGTTACGTGGATTCGATGAAAAACCTCAGTTACCATCGATGTCCGAAATATATAAACTGAAACCGGCGGCAATTGCCAGCTATCCGATGTACCGGGGTTTAGCCAGAGCCGTCGGTATGGAAATACTAAAAACAGGGACTGCTATCGAGGATGAGGTAGCGACACTCAAACAGAACTATGATAATTATGATTTCTTCTTTATTCATATTAAAGAAACCGATGCCAGAGGGGAAGATGGCGATTTTGTTGCCAAGGTGAAAGCACTGGAGCATATAGATAAAATTATTCCAGAGATAGTCGGATTGAGGCCGGATGTAATCGTAGTTGCAGGTGACCACTCCACCCCGTCTATGATTAAAGGGCACAGCTGGCATTCGGTACCAGTCCTAATATATTCGGAGCGGTGTCGCCCTGATAATGTAACTCGTTTTTCAGAGGGAGACTGTCTTTTGGGTGGACTGGGGAGGATACCTGCAACGGATATTATGCCGTTGGCTATGGCCAACGCCTTAAAACTCAATAAATATGGAGCTTGAAGGATATGAGATTACCCCTGATTGCCGGCAACTGGAAAATGAATACCACCATTGAAGAAGCTAAGGTTCTTATTAGTAATCTGGCAAAACCACTCGATGGTATCATCAACGTTGAAATACTGATTTGCCCCCCCTTTATTTCTCTTAAGGCCGTCTCGGAATTATTGCAGAATAGCTCAATCAAGGTTGGAGCTCAGAATATGCACTATGAAAATAAGGGGGCATTTACAGGAGAAATATCCCCCTTGATGATAAAAGATATATGCCAGTATGTTATCATTGGGCATTCCGAGCGCAGGCAGTACTTCAATGATGACCTTTATATTAATAATAAGGTAAAGGCTGCTATAAAATATGGAATCAGGCCCATTCTATGTATAGGGGAAAAATTGGAAGAAAATCAATCAGGAAGAACTATCGAAGTTCTTGATAGTCAATTGGAACAGGCACTTACCGGCGTAGAGGATGTCGCTACTCTGGTCATTGCTTATGAGCCGGTCTGGGCGATTGGTACAGGCAAGTCTGCTGGTGCAGAACAGGCTAATAAGACGATTACAACTATCAGAAAAAAACTGGGGTCTTTGTACAATGAAGAAATTGCTTCAGATGTTCGTATCCTTTATGGAGGAAGTACCAGTGCCGATAATATTGCAGAATTTGCCAGCCAACCGGAAATAGACGGTGCGCTGGCAGGGGGAGCCAGCCTCAAGCCCGAGCAATTCATAAGCATGGTTAGCCAGACCTCTGCCATATACAATAGAAAAAAGAAGTAGGGTATTCTTTACATAAAGTCATCCATCAGTATTCCCTTAATTTCTATTCGACACTGTATTAATCCTGTAATCTTATGAAAAAGATAGTCGCTATTGTAGGTCCCACAGGAATAGGGAAAAGTTCGCTGGCTGTTTGCATTGCTCAAAAAATTAGCGGAGAAATAATCAGCGCTGATAGTCGGCAGCTTTATAGATTTATGGATATAGGAACAGCAAAACCCATGAAAGAGGAGTTATTGCTGGTTCCTCATCACTTAATTGACATAATAAATCCAGATGAAGAATTCAGTATTGCAGAGTATCAGCAGAAATGCCAGGCCATAATCGATGATATCACTGCTCGAAAGAATATCCCCATGCTGGTTGGTGGTAGTGGGCAGTATGTATGGGCAGTTTTAGAAGGCTGGATAATACCGAAGGTGACCCCGGATATGGAATACAGGAAGATACTCGAAAAAAAAGCCGTCGAAAATGGCAAAGATGAGTTGTATCACGAGCTGGAATCAATTGATCCTGAAGCTGCGGGTAGAATAAGCAGGGCTAATGTGCGTCGTATCATCAGAGCACTGGAAATAGCGAAAAATTATTCAGGGAGTAAATCAAGTATAACTAAAAAGCAGATATATGATGCGCTTATAATCGGATTAACCACCTCACGTAATGAATTATATCGGAGGATTGATTTAAGGGTCGACTCAATGATAAAAGCGGGGTTGGTAGATGAAGTGAGAGGTCTGGTGAAAAAGGGATACAGCCTGGATTTACCATCGATGTCAGGGATTGGCTACAGACAAATAGGTGCGTTCCTGAAAGGAGAAATATCCATGGAATCTGCCATCCAGCAGATAAAATTTGAAACTCACCGCTTTGTACGAAGTCAATATAACTGGTTCAAGTTGAAAGATGATAGAATAAAATGGTTTGATATACGCGAAAATATCGAGCCCCTCATAATAAATATTATTGAAGATTTTATGGGACAGAATCAGAGGTAAATATGTTCTTTACCAAGGTACAGAGTGTCGGCAATGATTTTATTTTGATAGATCCCGACGATTTAACTTACGATTGGAATAGTTTATCAAAGTCAATGTGTAACCGTAAATTTGGCATTGGGGCAGATGGTTTACTTCTGCTTGGACCTTCTACGAAAGCAGACTGCAGTATGCGAATGTTCAATCCTGATGGCACGGAAGCAGAAGCATGTGGAAATGGATTGAGATGCCTCGTTAAATACTATGCCGATGTCAAATTAACTGATGTCAGTATCAACCAACTAACAATCGATACTATTGCAGGATTAAGAAAAGCCAGATTTATACGTAAAAATGGGGAAGCAGGTCTAATTCAAGTCGGAATGGGACCTCCTGAATTTGCTCCTGCGAAGATACCGATAGCCGTGGAGAAAGGCAAAGGCAGGCTTATCGATTCAAGGCTCATAGCCAAATATCCTGTAAACATAAACAAAATGGATATTCAGCTAAATTTTGTATCTATGGGGAATCCCCATGCCATTTATTTTCTGGATAAGCCTGTAGATGAGTTTCCTTTGACACAGATAGGGCCAGGGGTTGAAAAGCATTCCATATTCCCTAAGCGTGTCAACTTCGAGGTTGCCCATGTGGTTAATCGGCGGCAAATAGACGTTCGTGTATGGGAGAGGGGTGCAGGTGAAACACTCGGGTGCGGGACTGGCGCCTGTGCCGTAGCAGTGGTTTCACAGCTTCTTGGATATACAGATAATCAGGTAGACATAGTTTTACCCGGTGGGAAGCTCCAGGTTGAATGGAATGGAAAAGGGGAAGTGCTGCTTAGCGGTATCGCCGAGATAGTGTTTACCGGTAATTGGGGAAAATAAACGAATATATTTTAGAAGTTAGAGGTTAAATTATATGCAAATGTCACAACGAATGGACAAGTTGGCTCCATATCTCTTTGTAGAAATAAATAAGAAAATCGCAGCCAAAAGAGCTCTCGGAGAAGAAATTATCAATTTCAGTATCGGTGACCCTGATATTCCTACACCAGAAAATATAATCAGCAAGCTCTGTCAGACCGCCAGAAACCCTGCAAATCACCGCTATCCAGATACATCAGGATTGCCAGAATTCAGGGAGACAATTGTTGGCTGGTATAAAAAACGTTTTAATGTAGTTCTTGACCCCGGTACTGAAGTATTACCATTGCTGGGGTCCAAGGAAGGTATTGCACATATTGCATTATGCTTTATCGACCCGGGTGATATAGCTCTGGTTCCCGACCCGAGTTATCCGGTCTATACTGGTGGGACAATTCTTGCAGGAGGGGATGTTTACTATATGCCGCTTTTGCCAAAAAACAGATTCCTTCCCGATTTTACAGCAATTCCTGAAAAAGTGTTAAAAAAGGCCAAAATATTATGGATAAATTACCCCAATAACCCTACGGGTGCAGTTGCCGAAATCGATTTTTTCAATCGTGTGGTAGAGTTCGCTAAAAAACATGACCTTCTGGTCTGCCATGACGGCCCTTACTCCGAGGTCGCTTTCGATAATTACAAACCGGTCAGTTTCTTACAGGCTGAAGGTGCAAAAGATGTAGGAGTGGAGTTTCATTCACTTTCCAAGAGTTACAACATGACCGGCTGGCGCGTCGGAATGGTTGTAGGTAATGCACAGGCAGTTCAGGCATTGAATACAGTTAAATCAAACCTGGATTCCGGAGTGCCTCAAGCAATTCAATATGCGGCTATCGAAGCACTAAATAATTCGCAAGAAGCGATAGATAAACATAATGCGATATACCAGAGGCGCCGCGATCTTCTCGTCGAGGTATTGAACGATATCGGGGTTGAGGCAATTCCCCCCAAAGCAGGGCTATATATCTGGGCTAAAGTTCCAGAGGGGTATACTTCTATAGAATTCACCAGTGACCTTCTCGATAATCTGGGGATTGTGGTAACCCCTGGGACAGGGTATGGTACTCATGGTGAGGGATATATACGTTTATCACTTACAGTACCTGATGCCAATCTGGTGAAAGGGTTATCACGCTTATCCGGATGGAAGAATGCCAAAGACAGGTTTAAAACTAAAGTAAGAAAATAACTTTACATAATAGAGGTCAAATATTAATAAAAACATAATTACCGTTTCATCTCCACGTGAAAAAGCATTTCTTGTAGCCGTATCTGTCAATGATACTGAAGATAGCTGGTCAGTAGAGCAATCCCTTGATGAGTTAGCCCAGCTGGTAGATACTGCAGGCGCTGTTGTTGTCGGTAAGCTCATCCAGAGGTTACATATGCCGTCCAGGAATTTTTATATTGGCAGGGGTAAACTGGATGAGCTTGTTGAGCTTAAAGATGCCGCGTGCGCTGATGTTATTATTATTGATGATGAATTGACACCATTACAGCAACGCAATCTGGAGGAAGTCTTAAAAATTAAAATCATCGACCGTGTGGCATTGATACTGGATATATTTGCCCGCCATGCCCAAACACATGAAGGTAAGTTACAGGTCGAACTGGCGCAGCATGAATATCTCCTTCCCAGGTTAGCAGGTCAATGGAGCCACCTCGAAAGGCTGGGAGGAGGCATTGGAACTAGAGGACCAGGAGAGTCTCAACTTGAAACCGACCGCAGGATAATAAATAAAAAAATTCAGAAATTAAAGAAGCAGCTGGAAGATGTAAAAAAACACCGCATGCTTTATCGCCAGCAACGTAGAAAAAGCGGCATTCCTGTGGTTGCGCTGGTGGGTTATACCAACTCAGGTAAGAGCACTTTGCTTAACACTCTAAGTAATGCAGGCGTCCTGGCTGAAGACAAACTGTTCGCAACGTTAGACCCGACCACTCGCAGGATATTTCTCCCTGATAAAAGCCCGGTGCTTCTCAGCGATACTGTCGGTTTCATCAGGAAATTGCCCCCAACAGTTGTTTCGGCTTTCAGGGCAACGCTTGAGGAATTAACAGAAGCCACTGTTCTTTTACATGTAGTTGATTTTTCTTCCGACAATGCAGCAGAACAATGCAGTGTTGTTGAAAGCATTCTTAAAGACATGGAGATTGCTGATAAGCCGGTCATTACCGTGCTTAATAAAATTGACCTTTTGCTGGATGCCGGGAAAAAATGGAGCGAAGATGAAGCCCTAGCTTTTTTTGAAAATCAGGAAATAAAAAAAGAGAGTGAAAATTCAGTAATTATTTCTGCCGAAAAAGGCTGGGGGATAAAAAATCTCATGGAAAGGGTCGCTGAGGTCATCAAAGATGTAAAACCGGTTACCGGCGATTTTCCGTCTAAAAATGAGGCTCTGTAATCAAAATCCAGCCCTTTTGTGAGGTAGTTTAATATTAACCCATGTATAAATTGCCATTTTTTATTTTAAAGCATACCCAATCGTGGAAAGTCTGATAAAATCCTTTCAGTGCCTTAAAAAATAACAAAAAAACAGCTATTTTATCAAGATATGCAATTTTTCATATTTTTTGTTATTTTTTAAGGGTTATTTTCTCTAAGGAAAGATATATTATGAAAGGGGTTTTCTACCGAGATGGTTGGGCAAGCCTTGTCATTTCCGATAAAAGAAAAAGAAGAGGAGAGGGTGTCTTCGTTCTATGCCATAACACTATCTCCAAAATTAAAATTTGTGTTTTTATTCAGCAGTGCTTTACTTAAAAAAACCAGTAGCTGTTGTTATTGAGAGCAGCCTGATAAAGCATAATGCGCCGTGATATGCAAATATTATGTTAACCATATACGGTTGTGGGTGTAAATACTATTTCGCACTATATATGTTATGTAATTTTAAGGCATAACATAAATAAGGGCGGAGCTAATGGCAAGGAAAGTTGCACTTCGGTTAAAGAATCGTTTCGCTGGTAAAGAAGCAGAGATACTTCAGTATGTCCGTGTCCACGGCTTAATTTCTGCTATGATAAAGTATGAAGTCGGCGATTACCTTTGTTGGTCTCGTTATATCGAGGAATTAAGGCATCAATTCGCCGAGGTTGATAAACCGGGCGAATTCTCTCCCCTTTCAGATGATATAAATGGATTATCTACTGATACGGCTGTTGTTCCTTCTTCTGATAAGAATATAGTCATCAAAGCTCCTTCCAGGATGTCGACTGATAAGGCTTTAGATGACAGATTATTTCTTGGCTACTGTCCTGACCGAAGACAGTTAGCGGATGAGCTTGTAGAAGCTTTCACAGATAAAATAGTTCGATTAAGTGCTGAGAATGAAAGGCTTCGTTCTGAGAATGACATGCTTAAAAGTAAATTAAGCTATTATGAAGATAAAAATGATGATTTATTATCTGCTCGTATAATTCATTCGATAGAGGTTATAAAGCGATGTTAAGAGCTATTGGCTGTGGGAGTCAAAGACAACTCAACTTGAAGCATCATTCAAATTTTGAATCAGTGGCATCAAATGATGCCTTGTCTAGCTAATGCATTCCGAAAACAGAAGTGGCACCATTTATCGGTGCCACTTTATGTCAGCCTGTATAAAAACCCGGATTGATTACTTTTCTTTCTTTTCTGTTATCTTTTTAGATGCGGGCTTCTTTGCTGCAGCTTTCTTTGTTCCAGATTCGGCTTTGGTTTTCTTTCCTGCGGTCTTCCTTGCTGCCATTTTCTTTTCCTCGGGCTTTTCTTCAGGGCCAACTGGTGAAGGAGGAGTAGATCTCTTTTCACGCACCCAGCGCTTTATCTCATCCAGGCTCGGTGGCGCCACATAAAAAACTTCTATATCCGAAGGAAACTGAACCTTATTGTTTTCTCTCATAAAGAGCAATCCGAATTCATCATCACCCAGTGTTAAATCTACGCTCTTTCCTATCCATTCCTCTCTGTTTTTCAATGCCTCGTTATAAAATTCAACGAGTTTTGTTAATACCTTCTGATTGGTTATCCTCGATGAAAGGCATCTGTTCCAATCCATAAATTCACTCATCAATTCAGCACTTTCTGCAGCCATGACCATGGCACCTTTTCTAACCAGAGGTTTAATTATCTCATGGGTGCCGGCACCCATCCTGTCGATTTCTTTAATGCCATCTTCTCCATCAAGACAAATATACTCGTGATATATTTTGGTGATATCTGATAGCTTGCTTTCAAGATTGTTTATCTGCTCACTGACCTGCTGCCAGTATTTCTTATATAAATTCTCCACTTCAGCTTCATTTTCAGATGGAGCAAATAAAAGCGGAACAAAAATTAATTTTCTGCCTTTTTTAAATTTTGCCGCTTCAGGCTTTTCCAGTTTACCCAGCTCCTGACAGTTATTTTTGGTAGTATTTTCATTAGGCATCTCAAAACTAACCTCCATTCTTATATTTTTATTATATTTGTTATATATTTCAGGATAGCAATACTCACAATATATTTTAATAAAAATATGGTAATTTTCAAGCAAGGCAGTGAAGTATTACTGTGAAAAAACTCGGACAGTAATATTACACAATAAGTTTACTTATCCCACTGGATTTAATCCACGCACAGGGAAAGCAACTGTCAGAGCAATGTCGGAACGTCTTTACCTGCTTCCTCTACCAGGTTCGCCTTCACTTCCCTTTCACCCTGTCTTTGTTTTATTGCTTGTGCCAGTTCCGATGCTTTCGTATAGTAGCTCCTGACCTTAGGAACATCTGCCAGCTCGGAGAGTATAACTGTTATATCCAGTAAGCCCTTTTCACGCGGGTAGTCCCCATTTCTGATTACAGCCTGTGAGGCCAGACCTCTTAAATGGTCTCCTAGCTCTTTTACCATGTTCACATCCATTTCCTTACCAGGAGACGATATCAGAAAGAGTGCTCTCCCTGCTTCCTGTGGGTTGCATTCAATAGATAGCTCCTTTATGGCTTCATCCATTGCCTGAAGCCCCTTAAATGACCTCTCTCCTCTCTTTTCAAAATGCCCCGACCAGTCGGAAGGAAATGTTATCAATGGGAGCTTGACTTCTCCGTAACCGATAGCTGTCCAGCCGCACAGTGTTTGTATAATATCTCCTGCATCCATCACCTTGGCACCTATATGCTTGGCTTTTTTCTCTTCCCCGGCACATAGTAAATCGAAGAACGGCTCAACAATCAAACGGTTAATTTCATAGATGTTGTTCTTGAGCGAAAAGTCCTTCTTGATATATCTCTGGTTATCAACAAGTATTATGGCATCAGCAATCGCATAGGTCGATTTCAAGCATACGGCTGTGTTGTAAATCGCCATTTCCTCTGCGGTTTCTTCATGTTCAAAAGGCAAGACAAGAAGTGCATAAACAGGCTTATCGGCGAATCTCTCTTTCAGAACATTGGTAATGATAGGAATTGCCCCCGAGCCGGTGCCACCGGCAGTCGAGCTTATCACCAGAAATCCATCGACTTCATAAAGGTTCTTTGTTGCTCTCAGGGCATCCAGTATCTTATCAGCATCTTCCCTTGCTATCTCTGCCCCCAGTTCATTGAGCTTGGCAACGCCATGCCCACGTGTCTTTCCTGCACCGATAAGAATTCTGTGTTGATAATCAGGTTTTATCGTTTTTATAGTCGCCATATCTGCCGTATCCGTATTGACGGCAAAGGAATCAACAACTATTTCGATATTTCTAAGTTCCGATGCGCGTTTACCCATTCGAGTAAACTCATCAGCAATCCTGCCACCGCATTGCCCCAATCCTATCACTATTAATTTCACTTTATGCCTCCTTATAACCGAAGCTCACAGCCGGGCTATTCTTAAATACAGTCATATATTATAAGATAATCAGCTAGATTGCAATAGTATATATCTTATCAGTCAAAACTGCTCGATAACCCTCCAGATTTCGTAAGTTTATCTTACCGAACTTCATAGTCTTTTTAAGAGGAGTATTATCAATTATTTAAGGAGCTACCCTGTAATTAATCCAGTGGTGGGTTGTTCAATCTTGCATTCCACCATTTCGCTCTCGACATGCTGATAAAGACTCCACGAGATAATGAAAAACAATCTCCAAACGCTCATTATAATTCGTAATGGTTCAATAATGTGGATTTTGTTATATTCCAATGATAGAAAGGAATGCCCAGAAAATAAATGACATAATTGTAAAGCCAGGATTTGAGCT
>CAZJVO010000009.1:16336-21343 GCA_964549815.1 uncultured Dehalococcoidales bacterium
TATCAGGAGATGAATGCTGAAGGGCAGATATCATTAACAATACAACCCTCGCATTTGGGCTTACGCGCCTGGCACACGGCACGCCCGTGTTCGATTAACAGATATGGGAAAGAGCCCCAAATCCGGTGGGGAATTATCTGCATTAGATCCCTTTCAATTTTTACAGGGTCGTCACTATGACTCAATCCAAGCTTCTGAGAAAGCCGCCTGACGTGAGTATCGACTGCAATTCCCTCAATTATTCCAAAAGCATTATACAATACAATATTAGCAGTTTTACGAGCAACACCGGGAAGCGATATTAAACTATCCATGGTGGAGGGGACATTACCGTTATAGTTTGCCTTGATTAATTTAGCGGATTTGATGATATTTTTGGCCTTATTATGATAAAATCCAGCGGATTTTATATCCTTTTCGAATTCCGAAATATCTACTGTAGCGTAATCTTCTGCCGTGCGATATTTTTTAAAAAGTGAGGAGGTTATTCGATTAACGACTTCATCTGTGCATTGTGCCGAAAGTATGGTCGCTACCAGGAGCTCCATCGGATTGGAAAATACTAACGCTATTTTAGCATCAGGATACGCATTATGGAGGCGCTGGATAAGCTGTTCAATATATAAGGACTCTACCATGGTTAATAATGGATTTTCTATTTTAAAATAAGAGAAACCCCCTCTACCCTACTCAATCACTCGCTGACTGCAAACCCACCGAGGAATTTTTCGGGTATATTCACGGGGTTTTTGTTCCTTTTTCTGTCAGATGTTTAAGTTTAGGCTTTGCCAATCTTGAACATCTTTGTGCCACAAACAGGGCATACACCCTGAGTTGCCGGTCTACCATTTTTCATGGTAATGGCTTTGGCATTCTTCATTTCTCTCTTGGCGCGGCATTTCACACAATAACCCTGCATTTTGTGCCTCCTTTAATACGTTTTACGTTAGAATAAACCCTGCGCAGGCTGTTGTCAATAGGTTTTTAGTAATTTACAGCTATTTTTATTTCAACCTCTTTTCCACAATGCCCCAGTTTATATTCCTTAAGAATGAGTTTATATAATCCACTCTTTTTAATCCATAATCAGTCATAAAGGCATGCTCGAACACATCCATAATAAGAACAGGAGTGCATCCCGCCAGATGCCCTGTTTCGTGTTCATTTATCCACTGATTGAATATACTGCCATTCGTATTATCCTGATAAAGAATGACCCAGCCGATGCCGCGCATCATCCCTGTCGCCTTGAAGTCCTTTTCCCATTGTGCATAGCTGCCGAAATATGCATCTAACTTATCGACCAGTTTTTTATAATCGTCATGTTTATCGGCACCACCTAAATTCCCGAAGTAGAGTTCATGAAGGCGCATACCGTTGAATTCAAATCCCATGCGCCTCTTCAATTCGGCATATTCGGGGGATGTAGTTCTATCTTCCTTTAGCATTGCATCCAGTATTTGCATTAACTTGTTGGTATTGTTAACGTACCCCTGGTAAAGGGTAAAATGATTTTTAAGGAGAGTTTCACTGAACCCTTCCATCCCAATAAGATTGCTGTAATCATTTGCAGTATAAGGCATCGAACCTCCTTGAAAGTAAAATATCTTTATATCTTTATATTATTATATTATAATTTTTATCCGATTTTACACATATTTTAAGCAATTTTTTTTCTGTATTTTTCATTTTTCTCGATACTATTCTGTCAATTGTCAGAGAAATAGAAAGTCACATAGCTATATGCTGCGGGATATATTACCAGCGTGTTCGAAAAGCGAATTGCCGTTGCCGTTGGCAGATTAGTTAAAGTAAGGGCAGGAAGCCCTCTTATTGAATAACGAGAGAAGCGACAGCCAGATTTATTTCTGGAGCTTATAATTTTTTAACCTCAATGAATTCGAAACCACCGTTAATGAGCTTAATGCCATTGCCACTGCAGCCAGTATCGGGTTTAAAAAACCATATTCACCAAGTGCAAAATGGAAATAGGGAGGTACAGTGCCTTCTTTAAAAAAGATATAAAGAGCACCTGCTGCAACTGGAATAAGCACTACGTTATAAGCAAATGCCCAAAAAAGATTTTGTCTGATAGTTTTCATTGTTTGCCTGCTTAAATCGATTGCACTGGCAATCCCATTCAAGTCACCGTTTATCAATGTGATGCCAGCGGTCTCAATGGCAACATCTGTACCTGTACCGATGGCGATGCCTACATCTGCCTGTGCCAGGGCTGGCGCATCATTTATGCCATCTCCTACCATCGCCACAATTTTCCCCTGCTGCTGTAAATTGCGGACCTCATTAGCCTTATGGTCTGGAAGTACCTCGCACAGCACATCATCAATTCCTACCCGCCTTGCGATAGCTTCAGCCACACGACGGTTATCGCCTGTCAGCATTATTATGTCAACTCCCATATCATGCAATCTCTTCATGGCCTCTCTAGCCCCCGGTTTGATAGTATCAGATAATGCTATTAATCCAGCTATTTTTGCATCTACAGCCAGAAATATTACGGTCTTTCCTTCTTCCCATAGTATATGTGCCCTTTCCTCCGCTCCATTTAAGGGGATATTCCTTTCTTTCATCGACCTGAGATTGCCGACCAGTATATTCATACTGTTTATTTTTGCCTCAACTCCCTGTCCGGGAATGGCATTAAACTCTGTTATCGGCAGTATTTCCAATTCTTTCTGCCTGGATTCATATACGATTGCCTGCCCCAGAGGATGTTCCGAAGCTCTTTCTGCAGAAGCCACCAGTTGCAGGATTTCTTCTTTCGTAAGATTATTTACAGAGATAATATCAGTTACTTTCGGTCGACCCAGCGTTAGAGTTCCCGTTTTGTCCAGGAGTACGGTGTTTACCTTATGAGCCTTTTCAAGCGTTTCGGCATCCCTGATTAAAATTCCATTCTCCGCCCCTTTCCCTGTCCCTACGATAATGGCAGTCGGGGTTGCCAGCCCCAGTGCACAGGGGCAGGCTATTATAAGCACTGCCACAAAATTAAGGATAGCATAAGTAAGAGAGGGAGCAGGCCCAGCAAAATACCAGATTATAAATGTAATTACCGCAACAATAATAACTGCAGGCACGAAATAGCCTGCAATAACATCTGCCAGCCTTTGTATGGGCGCTTTAGAACCCTGTGCTTCCTCAACCAGTTTTACAATTCGGGACAGAGTGGTATTAGAACCGACACGTGTAGCTTCGAAGCGAAAGCTACCAGTTCGATTAACAGATGCTCCAATAACTTCATCCCCCACCTTTTTATCGACGGGAATGCTTTCACCAGTGATAATGGACTCATCCACCACAGAATACCCCTCACAAATAATGCCATCGACAGGGATGCTCTCGCCAGGGTGAACTACGATAATATCACCAACCATTACGTCATCCACGGGAATTTGCTGCTCCTGTCCATTGCGGATAACGGATGCGATTTTGGGCTTTAGTACCACTAATTTTTTAATTGCTTCAGAGGTCTGCCCTTTGGCTCTGGCTTCCAGAAATCGCCCCAGCAGTACCAGCACGATAATCATCGAAGAGGTATCAAAATAAAGATTCGGTTCTATAACACCGCTGATGAATGCAGATGGGAACAGAACTGCCGCCACGCTATATAGATATGCTGCCGAAGTACCTACAGCTATCAAGGTGTTCATATCAGCTGTTTTATGCTTAAACGCATTCCACGCCCCCCTGTAAAACCTTGAGCCCGCCCAGAACTGAACCGGCGTTGCCAATGCCCATAAAAGATAAGCCTTGCCTGGAAATGATGGGAGAAAACCGAGAATCAATACTGCCAGCCCCAGTATAGAAGCCATTATCAGAGTATCCCTTAATCTTTTAATTTCCCGGTTGGCAATATCGCTAACATCCTCGGGAGAGATCGCTTCCTGTTCGACTTTATAGCCGGCATCTTCAATAGATTTCCTGATGGATGAAAGCTGAACCCCTTCTAAAAATTCTACTGTGGCCTGGTTACTGGCTAGATTCACATTTGCAGAGACCACACCAGGGACATTCATAATAGCCTTTTCGACGCGGTTGACACAGGAAGCGCAGGTCATACCACTGACAGTAAACACAGATTTTCTCGTAACCGGTTTAAAATCCAGTTCTGTGATGACATTAATGATTGAAGGTAAGTTTACTTCTTCGGGAGCATATGCCACGGATGCTTTTTCAGAAGCAAAATTAACAGAGACATTATATACGCCTGGCAGTTTGGATAAATGCCTTTCTATGCTAGCGGCGCAATTAGCACAGGACATTCCATTAATCTTGATGTCTGTTTTTATCAGCCCTTTGCGCATAACTGTTTCGGACATTTTCAACCAGCCTTTTAATTATTCCAGGTCTTTCTTTATTTGTTCAAATTCTTCCCTTGAAATTTCACCTCTGGCGTATCTTTCTTTGGCGATATCGAGGGGATTACTTCTGGTTTCAGGCCTGCCTGACTTAATTAATTTATTAATCCCCCAGACGATAAGAATGATAATCCCGGTCCAGAAGACAATCATCACCACCCAGTTTAGAAGCCATGCCCAAAAAATCCCTCCATCCCACATGTACCTACTCCTCCTTGTGGTAATATTTATCAATATAATAATTCCCCTCAATATATTTAGCAACAACCATCCACTTTGTAATCATAAAGTGGCTCTTATATGTTTTTTGACTAATGAGTTATTTGGTTAGGTGATATCATATTGAGACAGCAAAATTTTCATAAAGAATTCAATTCATGTTATTGCCCTGCTAACAGCTGGGGTGTAAAATCTTTTCAGGGGGTGTTCTTTTGCGTAAAAAAGAACATTTTTATAATGTACCTCAAATAACCGATGAATGTTATATACGGCATATGACTCTTGATGAAGCTATGCCTGTAGTAGAGAAGTACATTAACGATGCCTTTATGGCAGGCATTATCAGGATTAAAATTGTACATGGTAAAAGCGGCGGCGTATTGAGGAATGCCGTCCATAACAGGTTAGC
>CAZJVO010000009.1:21443-27833 GCA_964549815.1 uncultured Dehalococcoidales bacterium
GATATTGACAGAAAATGTAGTGTATGTTAACTTATCGCTGTCATTTGTATTTATAATTTAATAAATCGGAGCAGACCTTCTTGAGAAGCCAGGATGAGTCGGGCCAGCTAGAGGCAGCGCTATCACCCGCGGGACCAGGAAAATCCCACGGGTTTTTTGTTACCTGTGATTTGGAGGGTTAAACATGACAACCGGGAAAACCAGGGCAGCAGCTATCTCTATAACTTCCAATACATCATTAATACTGATGAAACTGATTGCCGGTCTGGTGACAGGCAGCGTTAGCCTGATTGCAGAAGCAATTCACAGCATTATGGATCTGGCAGCGGCTGTTATCGCCTTTGTCTGTGTCAGAATTTCCGATAAACCCGTTGATAAAGAACATCCATATGGTCATGGCAAGGCTGAGAACATCAGCGGAGTTATCGAAGGGATACTGATATTAGTAGCAGCAGGCATCATTGTAAATGAAGCTATCCATAAAATTATCGAAGGTGTAGAGCTAGAGATAGTCGAAATTGGGATTGTTACAATGGCTATTTCCATTGTAGTAAATATAATCGTTTCACGCTATTTGCTCAGGGTTTCCAAAACAACAGACTCGCTGGCACTGGAGGCAGATGCTGCCCACCTGACCACAGATGTGTTGACGATGTCGGGTGTCTTAATAGGGCTGATAGCTGTTAAATTTACAGGGATAGAGGTTATAGACCCTATCGTTGCCATACTGGTTGCCCTGTTAATAGTTAAAACAGCCATTCAAATAATTATGAAGTCCTTTGGCGGATTGATGGACGTCAGTCTCCCAGAATCTGAAAAGGCAGCTATCGAGAGATGCATCATGGAGCACAGCAAGCTCCTTATAGGATTTCATGAATTACGTACACGCAAATCAGGGAGTCAGCGCCAGATAGATTTGCACCTTGTAGTCCATAAGACAACCAGTGTTGAAGAGGCACATAATCTTTGTAACCATCTCGAGGCTGATATTGGTAAAATTCTCCCCAATGCTGTGATAAACATTCATATTGAGCCCTGCGAATCGACATGTAAGCAATGTATGGATAAGGTCAATCAAAAGGCAAATTGATAAAACAAAATGGGAAGATTTAATCAATCCTCCCATTTAATTCTCGGATTTTCCCGAGTTGCTTTATTATTTTTTGGTTGCCGGTTTGGCTGGTGCAGCTGCCGGTTTTGCTGGAGCTTTGTGACCCATTTTATCCCCCTTTCCTGAATCTATTATAAAACTTCAAATGCATTGAGGTATATTATACAAAATATTCACAAAATAATTCCATTATACCCATCAAGTAGCTATTTAATAACCAGGTGAAAGAATTGCAGCCGGTATGACACTGTTTAGCAGTGGTTCGATAGGTCTACCAGAATTTGCTATTCTTGAACAACGCTTCTTCTGTTCTATTTTATCCATTTCAACCGCTAAACCATGCATTTTCTCCGTTAATGAGTAAAAAAAGACGCCATGACTGGTACTTTTCTTAATTATTCCCCTTTCCACAAAATCTTCCAGGGCTTTCTTTATCAGGCATCTATCCAGATCATTCCCCGTCGCAGACATAATCACCTGCTCACTTAGTTGTGCATATGGATGGTCCTTAAAAAATAAAAACAATTTCATGCTGAATGCATCGTTGGCATATTCGTTTATAAAATCATCGAGTTCGTTAGAAACAGGAATATCTTTTTCCATTTATATCCCCTCCCCTATATTTCACCCGCATACAATTTCTTATTTTTAACCTGTTGTTTCTTTATTGGTTTTTTATTATTTAATTCTTCTTATTATATGTACTGCGCAGAAAGGAAGGCATATCCAATTCGTCATCACTTTCAGTGTGGATAAGCCGTTTTATGCTTTCCTGTCTTTCTTTATTAATTGCCTTCTCATTAGCCACAGCTTCTTCTTTAGTAGCGAAACCAGTAGCTATTAAAGTCAACCGTACCCTGCTGTCCATAGAAGGGTCCATCATAACACCAAATATTACATTGGCATCAGGTGCGACCGTCTTTTTAATGATTTCAGCTGCTTCATTAACTTCAAAAAGGGTCAGGTCTCTCCCCCCGACAATATTGAACATTACCTTGGTAGCTCCATTAACTGACACATCCAGCAAAGGGCTGGTTAATGCCTGTCTGGCAGCATCAGTAGCACGTGTTTGCCCATTACCCCATCCGATAGACATCCAGGCATGTCCCGAATCCTTCATAATAGCCCTGACATCGGCAAAATCGAGGTTAATAAGTCCGGGCACAGTGATTACTTCGGCAATCGCCTGCACGCCCTGATGCAATACCTGGTCCGCCATCCGAAATGCATTGCCTATATTGGTTCTTTTATCGCATATATCCAGTATCTTATCATTGGGAACAATAATCAAAGTATCGGCGTGGGGAGTAAGATTACGAATGCCCTCTTCAGCCACCTGAGCACGATGCAACCCCTCAAATTTGAATGGGCGTGTAACTACGGCAATAGTTAAGGCACCGCTTTTTCTGGCCACTTCGGCTACTACAGGGGCTGAACCAGTGCCTGTTCCACCCCCCATACCAGCCGTGACAAAAACCATATCTGCTCCAGCTATAGCAGATTCTATTTCATCCAGGCTCTCCTCGGCAGCTTTTCGCCCTCTGGTATGATCACCCCCTGCCCCCAGCCCACGTGTTGACCTCCCACCCAGTTGAATTTTTACAGGGGCTTCAGTGATATCGAGATGCTGGGTATCGGTATTCATTGCAATAAATTCAACACCCCGGATGCCTTCCTGAACCATACGTGTTACGGCATTGCATCCGGACCCCCCCATACCCACAACTTTTATTTTAGCCGGGCTCGGGACATTAATTGAATGTGTCATATATATTCTCCTGTATGAATAACTAAAAAATCTTGCCCATTATTCTGGAAACATAATTTGCATGTCTGGACTGTTTCTCATTATTCCTTAATTTCCAGAGTAATAAACCTACACCTGTAGCATGCATAGGATTACTCAATACATCCGATACGCCTGGCAATCTAACAGGGATACCTATCCTGGTTGGTAAGCGTGTTGTACTTACCGCCAATTCTGCCAGTCCGGGCATGTTGGCTACTCCCCCACTTAATACCAGACTGAGTGAAGCCATGTTTGGATAATTGATTTCAGATAGCTCTATCATTACCAGCCTTAGTAGTTCTTCAAGTCGAGTGCTGATTATCTGCGTTAGCTTGTCATAGGGAATGCTCAATCCCCCATATAATATTTCATTGTTCCCTGAATTGGATTCGCCGAGCGGAATAACACTTCCGTATTTTATTTTTATTTCCTCGGCTGCATCGAAGGAAATTCCCATGGCAATTGAAATATCACGCGTCACCTGATAACCTGACACTGGTAAGACGAATGCATGATAAGCACTGCCGTTCAGAAATACAACTACATCGGTTGTTCCGCCTCCGATGTCCGCAAGAACAGCTCCATCCTGTTTTTCTTCTTCAGTCAGAACAGCTTCTGCGCTTGCTAATGGCTCAAGCACAATATCTTCAACAGCAACCCCACTACTGCGTACACATTTGGTCAGGTTCTGAATAGATGTGGCGGCGGCTGTGATAATATTTGTTTCCGCATCGAGACGATTCGCATGCATCCCTACAGGGTTATTGATTCCAGTTTGCCCATCCAGGGAATATGACCGGGGGATAACATGCAGCATCTCCCGCCCCTGCGGCAGGTCTATGTCACGGGCTATTTCAAGTACACGTTCCAGATCATCAGGGTGAACGACCTTTTTCCCATGAGATATAGATATAACACCGTGATTGTTTACTGAGCTTATATGTTTGCCTGTAATTCCAACACAGGCAGATTCCATTTTATATCCGGCTGCTTGTTCGGCCTTTCTTACAGAAAGTTGTATTGATTGCTTGGCTTCATTGAAATCAGAAACCATGCCTTTATGTAAACCACCAGATGGCACAACTCCTACTCCGAGAACAGTCGGCAGCCCTGTATCATCTACTTCTGCCATAATTGTACATATTTTTGTTGTTCCGACGTCGATAGCTGCAATTCTGTTCCTTTTCTTCACTCTCTCACCAATCCTCCTTGAGTTTTTCTGTTACTCAATACGTATTAAAATTAATATACTATTTAGTTGTACATTTTAATTTTATATTAAAAATGAACCCGTATTAATTGAATTAGCTAATATAGTAACCGAGTCCAGAATAACCGTCAATTATTGTCCTTTCCAATTCCATTATTTTGGTATATAGTTCCATTGTATTCAGCGCTAGTTCCATTACAATAAATGACGGAACCAGTAAGAATATTATTCGCATTATTGATTATCATAATATTTAGTAGTAAAATGTAGTATAATTCAATCAATGGTTGATGATTATGGCAAATGATACAAATCATAAACGTCTCCCCCCTTATATCTCATACCGCACTTTTCTGAATTTTATTGATGGAATGCAGCAACAAATTCCATCTCGCATTGACCGTAGCTATTGGAATAATACCCTTTCAGGAAGCACTGGAACTCAATTGATGGCGGCACTGCGCTTTCTAAAACTCATAGATTTGAATGGGAAACCGTCCTCTCAATTAAGGGCTCTGGTTGCTTCTAAAGGAGAGCAAAGGGCATCCGTTTTGAAAGATATTGTTACCGGTTCTTTTGGATTTATTTTTCAGGGTTCGCTGGAACCACAAAATGCAACCTATGCCCAACTGGAAGAACTATTCCATAGTAATTTTCAATGTACCAATGACGTAGCAAGAAAATGCATCAAATTTTTCATCGCCCTTTCAAATGATGCAGGAATTGTCTTATCACCATTTATAACTAAAAGATCAAAAACAACTCATCCTCATATTTCAGGCGGAACTATGAGGACGAGAAAAAAGAATAATCCTGCAATAATTCGGAATGCAGTAGTTCCACAGAATAAAATGGAACTTTCAAATCAAAGACAATGGCAGGAAATGCTTTTAAACAAATTCCCCACTTTTGACCCGAGTTGGAATGACGAAATTAAAATGAAATGGTTTTCTGCCTTTGATGAATTGATAAAACGTGCCCCCTCATAAATCCCTTTCGATTATTTTTGTGCTCTTATCGAACTTAATATGTCGATTGAAGGCTTATCTTGCCTAACTTGAGTATCCTGACTAGGAGGGCTGGAAGTTCCCCATGCGCAGGAACTGATTGAAAGTGTGTGATTATAACTGGCTAATTTCTATAGATTTGCTGCTCTTATATGGAATCAAACGGCTCTCTTTACAATGGCGCGCCTGGGGGGATTCGAACCCACGACACTCGGTTTCGAAGACCGATGCTCTATCCAGCTGAGCTACAGGCGCATTGTCGAACGTGCTAATTATACTTTGCAGCGGGGATAGCGTCAAAACATAGAGTATTCCATTCTTGACTGCGAATTTTACTCGGGAACTCTCTACAAACTTTTTTGATTTTCTCCATTGATTTGCAGTCTTTTGTTAACAGGATAGAAAATTTTTAGAGAGTAAAGGTGGGGTGAGTGGAGGGATTTGAACCCTCGATCTCCAGGGCCACAACCTGGCGCCTTAGGCCTCTGGGCTACACTCACCACATGGGCACAGATATTATAGCCTAAATAAGATTCGGCTTTCAATTTAACGTAAGAGTCAGCATCTGATTTATTGGCGAGGCAGATTTCTGACTCTCCTTCCTTGGGAAAAATTGGAAACCCAGAGTAGAGCATTTGGGAGTTAAAACATCTTACGACCCTGAAGGACCATTAATCGCTTAGGGGTTTGCGTACCACCAGTAAACATGTTTTTACAAATGAGATAAGCGAGTTTTAAATGGATGATTTTAGTTGTTTTAAAGTTTATATTCCTGATAATTTTATGTTAATATAAATATAATTTTCGCATTATATGCCGTCACTCCCCGTGCGGGAGTGTGGTAGAGATAAATTGATTCAAAATGGTAGACATTTTAACACTTTATGCGAGATACAAGGTCAGTAGGCAAGACCAGAGGTGTTCGCCGGGAATTAGATATTATATACTGTAATCAGGGGGGTATTCTTGAACTTATCCGTTTTGGGCGGTTACGGTGTATCTGCAAAGATGGATAAAAATTAAACCAGGAATATAACAGACATGACTAAGAGAATCATTCTAGTATTACTGGCACTGATAATGGGATTTACTCTCTCCTCGTGCAGCATAACAAACAAAACAACAGCCGCACCAACCGGAGCATTGTGGACTCCGGCTGCTTCTGTCAATAAAATCGTGGTGATAAGCGATATACACCTTGGAATTGTCGATAAATATTCTGAAACTGTTGAAAACCGCGAGCTGCTGCTGGATTTTCTTAAAAGGCTTGAAA
>CAZJVO010000010.1:0-27213 GCA_964549815.1 uncultured Dehalococcoidales bacterium
CTGGTTGTCAAATTTCCTGTTCCCACATAATTCGACGTTTTATATTCCAATGCATGGCTTGTACTGCAAGCCACTGTAATGGTCGACTACCTTTCTGGTACACCAGTCTATCATCACGGCAATGTACACACAGCCGAAGCCTGGGGCTCTTTTAGTATCACCCGAAGGTTAGAAATACACGGCCTTGCTCATGGAAATCTATTGCCTGATAGTTTACCCTGCCTGCCCCCTGGGGTGCCCCCCTCTATCTTCGGGTTCAAAGGCTTCTAGAAAAGCCTCAGGGATGCCAGTATTCTTTTTCTGTCTCTTTCCCTGCTTCCCGCCAGCTACCGATGAGAGCCAGTCAATAGCGCCTGCTGCTTGATGCCACTCTCTGCCAAACTCAGCGGCATAAGCTATAGCTTCATCTTTATCTCCCAATCCGACATGCTCTGGCAGCTCCCTGGGCAAATCCTTTTCACCCAGGAGATAGGATGCGACGTAATGATTATGGTCAATCGCTTTTTTGAGGAGCTTACGTGCCTCAGCGCTGTCCCCCTGTCGGATAAAGGCTGCCAGTGCTTTCGTGAACAGCCAGTCCGCGGTAGGCTCATCATATTGTCCCAGTAATTCTTCCAGTGCCTCAATCTTCCTCATTTCCAGCAGAACTGCCGCCAATAAATAGCGAACGCCCTGATTGTCGTTGGGGTTCAGCCTGAGAAGCTCACGGAAATGGGTTACTGCTTCATCCGACCTCCCCAGTGTCCAGAGACATCTAGCCAGCCCCAGCCTGGCCCGCATATAGGGTCTGGTCTCTATAATTCTCCAGAAATTACCAGCCCCCTCCTTAAATATTTTATTTCCCAGGGCACGTTCACCTGCCTTAACCCCAGCCTCGTATAGTTTCAACGCCTCCTCCGGGCTCTGCGCCTTCTCCTCCGCCAGCAGGACATAGGCATCACTGCAGTCTGGTGATATCCTGAGCGCTTTTTCAATAAGCTTCAGCCTTTTATTGCCCACCTCTTCCAGCGCTTCATATATCAGTTCCTGTGCCTCCTCCAGAGGTGTTTTCGGCGCCCATTGCAGCAACTTTCCATTCTGGTCTATCTCACGAATATATTTATTCACCTCATCAACTGAGTTGAAATTTTTCTCCTCAATGGCCTGCTGGAGTGCCCGAAAGTCACGCTCCATCAGTCTTCGGTCAAAATCCAGCTCTGGAATATCTGCCGTCTCACGCCCACAGCATTGCTTGTACTTCTTGCCGCTACCGCAGGGGCAGGGAGCGTTGCGCCCAACCTTTTTTGATTCCAGCGTATTGAGCAGGCGTTCGTAACGTTTCCCGCTGCTATGGTCGCCGGTCTCATAGGAAAGTTCGATAAGCTTCTCATATACTGCCCGCAACTCATCTTTACCATCAGGCTTTCCTGAATGCTTCCTAGCCACAGCCAGTGCTTTAAGGTAGTATTCTTTGGCCTTCTCTAAATCCTTTTCACCATAGGTGGCATAGTATCCGCCGGCACGTAGTAGAAACCAGGGGTTATCAGGATTGCGGCTGATAATCTCTTGTGATAATTTTTCCCCTTCCTCTCTCCTCCCCATACCAAACAAGCCCTCAGCTTTATAGTCTAGAAGAACATCATCCTGAAGACCCTCACCTAATATCCCGGCAACCTCAATTACCCTTTCATATTCTTCCTGACCTATCATGCTTTGCAACAGATCATTCACCAGGGTGTCGAAATCGTAGAAGGTCATCCCAGCCAGTTTCTCATAGAAGTCGCGACGCAATCGGTAACCGCTTACAGTATTCTCAATCGTGTGGCGGAGGATGATGTCAAGCACTTCACGGCTATGGCGATAAAGCTCTTTCCACTTTTCCTTCTGGCCGGCTTTAATCATTTCGATAATCAGATTGTCTACCTGGTCAGCGATTAATTCTACCGGAGGTTTCTCCGGCACCAGGCGTATCCACAGCTCCTCGCAAGCCATCCAGATGAAGTCCTCATCATCCGCTGTATATTTGGCAATGGGGTAATACTCTGCCTCGGTGAGGTCCTCACAGGACAGATATTCCCTGGTCCTGGTGATGAATGAATCGATATCAAAAGAGGGGATGAGCTTCTTCAACTTAACAATGATTTCTTCGTTGGTCATGCCTGCTACTTGTTCGGGCTCCCAGGGTAACTTCTTCTTTTTCCCCATACCTTTCTCTTCCTTTCTGAACCTTCAACCAATCCGGCTAATCACTTTTCTTTTCTTATTATAAGCTTTCAGTGATAAACCAGCAATCGGGGAATGCTCTTCGTTACAATCTCAAAATTGCAGGTTCTAAGATGGAGGGATTATGGATAGAATTATATCAACCCACACTCATGCATGGAGAATGGCTTACGGGCTCATAAAACTTTTCTAATGAATGAACCCACAGGGTAGAGCTCCATGTCTGAGACCATGAGTGAATGGAAAGGTGGCGTTATGGCATTGTTATGGCGTGGAAATCGATTATCGGGTTACGGAGCAATCGAACTTATAAAAGTGCCATGGGCTATGTACCCACGGGTCTACATCGAGAGAGCTTTAGCATATTTGCCACGGTTTAGAAGGACGGGATAGAGGAGTCTGTACGTATGATTAACCCCTTTTTAATATCAATTAGCAGGCGTCAAACTTGACGAAGTACGTTTATTTCCCTATAATAGCGTCCTGTTGACATTTTTGCATAATTCTGTCAGAATAGTGCCCGAGTAGCGCAATGGTAGCGCAACCGACTTGTAATCGGTAGGTTAGTGGGTTCGAGTCCCCTCTCGGGCTGTTCCTGCTATATTTTTTTGTGCTTTTGCATTATGGACAGGGAGAGGTGCCGGAGTGGTTAATCGGAGCAGACTGTAAATCTGCCGCTCGGAAGGGCTACGCAGGTTCGAACCCTGCCCTCTCCACCGTATCGGCATGATACTAGACATATTTCTGGCAAAGCATATATAATAATGTAATATTAAAATAATAGTCATAATTAGATAAGGAAAGGAGATGCCCACATAGCTCAGCTGGTAGAGCACGTTCTTGGTAAGAACGGGGTCATCAGTTCGAATCTGATTGTGGGCTTAATTCAAAGGGGGTAAAAATGGCAAAACAGAAATTTGATAGATCAAAACCACATTGTAATGTCGGCACCATCGGTCATGTTGACCATGGTAAAACCACATTAACGGCTGCAATTACTTTCGTATTGTCGAAACAGCCGTGGAGTCATACGGAGTATCGCGCTTTTGATAGTATTGATAATGCTCCGGAAGAAAGGGCACGCGGTGTTACCATCGCTATCTCTCATATCGAATATGAAACAGCGAAGAGGCATTATGCTCATGTAGATTGCCCGGGACATGCGGACTTCATTAAAAATATGATCACCGGTGCTGCTCAGATGGATGGTGCTATACTGGTGGTCAGTGCCCCCGATGGCCCGATGCCTCAAACGAGGGAGCATGTTTTACTTGCCCACCAGGTGGAAGTTCCTCGTATAGTGGTTGCCCTTAACAAGGTCGATATGATGGAAGACCCTGAACTTCTCGAGCTTGTCGAGATGGAAGTCAGAGAACTCCTCACCAAAAACCATTACAAGGGTGATGAGGCTCCCATAGTTCATGTCAGCGCCCTTAAAGCTCTGGAATGTGGTTGCGGAAAGCCTGAATGTCAGTGGTGCGGTGCTATCTTAAAATTAATGGATGCCGTTGATACATATATCCCCATTCCGGAAAGGCCCAAAGATAAACCTTTCTTGATGTCTATCGAAGATGTTTTCAGCATCAAGGGTCGTGGTACCGTCGCTACCGGCAGGGTTGAAAGAGGGGTTATTAGACCCGGAGATGAAGTCGAAATCGTCGGCCTTCATCATGAGCCCAAGAAGGTAGTGGCAACCAGCCTTGAAATGTTCCATAAATTCCTTGATATAAGCGAGCCTGGCGATGCTGTCGGTGTGCTTTTAAGAGGTGTTGAGCGTGAAGATGTAGAGCGCGGGCAGGTATTGGCTGCTCCGGGTAGCATAAAACCTCATACCTATGCCGAGGCTGAAGTCTATGTGCTTTCCAAGGAAGAGGGTGGCAGACATACCCCGTTCTTCAATGGCTACAAACCGCAGTTCTATATCAGGACAACCGACATTACCGGTTCTATTGAACTGCAGCCGGGGGTTGAAATGGTTATGCCCGGTGATAACACGAAAATGAAAATAAAACTTATATATCCGGTAGCCCTGGAAAAAGGTTTAAGTTTTGCTATTAGAGAAGGGGGCAGGACAGTAGGCGCCGGAACTATTACCAATATCATAGAATAATATGGCTAAGAAGACTGATGCTCGGAATGTAATTACTCTTGCATGTACCGAGTGCAAGGAAAGAAATTATACAACCGAAAAAAATAAGAGGAATGATCCTCAAAGGTTGGAGATAAAGAAGTATTGTCCTCGTTGCCGCAACAGCCAGCTCCACCGGGAGGTAAAGTAATACTTCCCTGTGGGGGGTAGGATTTATGGCTCAGACGACGCAGCCCACTGTTAAAAAAGGGCAGAGGTTTAAATTCTTCGGCGACATCATTGCCGAACTAAAAAAAGTTACCTGGCTTTCCAGAAGTGAAGCTTTGTATCTAACAGGTTTGGTGTTGCTGATTTCTGTTGTTGCAGGTCTTATACTGGGAGGTATTGATTATCTCTTCAGTTTCCTTATTGATAAGCTGTTTATAGGGTAGTTGACCCGTTAACATGGTAAAATAATAATCAGGAGTTGGCGATAAATAATTCGACCCAGGTAAGGGAGCAGGGAGCTGTGGAGCAGGCGAAGTGGTATGCTGTCCATACTTATTCGGGCTATGAAGAGCGAGTAGAAAAGAACCTCAATCAGCGCATCGGTTCTATGGATGCCAATGGGGATATTATTAAGGTTGTTATTCCCAAAGAGGAAGAGATAGAGGTTAAGAATGGACAGAGACGGACAATAACCCGTAAGATATTACCCGGCTATATACTTGTTCAAATGAAAATGAATGACCTTAGCTGGAGTATTGTGAGAAATACCCCCGGAGTAACCGGGTTTGTAAGCGGAGGTAATAAGCCGATTCCGCTGCAGGATAATGAGGTAAAACAGATTATGAAGCAAATGGAAGCTGAAGTTCCCAGAGTAAAAGTGGGTTTTAAGCCAGGGCAGAGTGTTCGAGTTATCGATGGCCCTTTCATTGATTTTATCGGCACTGTGGATGAAATCGATATGGAAAAAGGAAAAGTGAAGGTACTGCTTTCACTTTTCGGACGTGAAACCCCTGTTAAACTGGATTTTTTACAGGTAGATAAACTTTAAAGGTTTCTTGAGAATTCCTGGAGGAAGTAAGTGGCAAAAAAAATAAAAGCAATAGTTAAATTGCAGATACCAGCCGGTCAGGCTAATCCTGCCCCTCCTGTTGGCCCGGCGCTAGGGCAGCATGGGGTCAACATAATGGGCTTCTGCAAGGAATATAATGAGCGAACTGCAAAGTTCGTGGGTTCTATTATTCCTGTGGAAATAACCATATATGTCGACAGAACGTTTAAATTTATTACGAAAACCCCACCGACGTCTGACCTGTTGAAGAAGGCGCTGGGGATTCCCAAGGGTGCAGGGAATCCGGGTCATGCACCCAATATGGTTTTAAGCAAAGAAAAGCTGAGAGAGATTGCACAGATAAAAGCCAAGGACTTAAATGCAATAGATATTGAAGGGGCCGAAAAAACGGTGTTGGGTACTGCAAGAAGTATGGGGATTGGAATAGAGTAAAAATGGCAGAACGAGGTAAAAAATATAGAGAAGCCGCCAGCCTGATAGAAAGTGACAAGGCGTATTCGCCGGAGGAGGCCGTTGAGCTGGCAAAGAAAACGGCTCCTGCTAAATTCGATGAAACGCTTGAACTGCATCTGAGAATGGGAGTGGATCCGAGGAACGCCACTCAGCAGGTAAGGGGTGTGGCCCTTTTGCCTTACGGCTTGGGTAAACAGGTACGCATTCTGGTATTTGCGCAGGGTGAGGCAGAGAAAATAGCTAAAGCCGCTGGAGCCGATTACGTCGGCAGCGATGATATTATCAAGCAGATTGAGGGCGGATGGCTGGATTTCGACGCTGCTATTGCTACGCCGGATATGATGGGTAAGGTCGGTAAGCTCGGTAAAATTCTCGGAAGGAAAGGGTTGATGCCCAACCCCAAGTCGGGGACCGTAGTTCCTGCTGAAGACCTCCCGCGGGTTATCGAAGATGCCCGCAAGGGGCGTGTGGAGTTCAAGCTTGACAGGAATGCGATTATACACCTTCCAGTTGGCAAGGTGAGCTTTGATTCCGATAAATTATATGCCAATCTTATGTCGGTGATAGACGCCATAATTAAGGCTAAACCGGTTGGTGTTAAAGGGCAATATATTAAGAGCGCTTACATAGCAACTACCATGGGGCCTGGCATTAAATTAGACCTTAGAACAGCCATAAGTGCTGCTGCTTAATTGTAAATTAACATTGTTAACGTTTTAAACAGTCTCATCCGGAGACAGCGGGTGCCCTGAAACGGGCTTAAATATATATACCTGCCGAGGATTGAGGGCGTGATGAAACATTTTGTTTCTGTTCAAGTCCTTGCCGCGCAGGCGCAGGGACTTTTTTATTTTGTTTAACAGGAGGTGATGAAGGTGAAACGAGAAGAAAAAGCGAAACTGGTTGAAGAAATACAGGAAGCCATGTCGAAATGCAAGCTGGGTATAATGACGGAATACAAGGGCATGAAAAATGCCGACCTCACTGCTTTAAGGCGTAAGCTAGGCGAATATGGCATCGATTACATGGTGGTCAAGAATACACTGGCCAGGTTTGCTGCGGACAATGCCAACAAGGGTTTTCTTAAAGGAAGCCTTAATGGGCCGATGGCAATTGCATTCGGCTATCGGGATGAAGTAGAGCCGGCGAAGGTTTTAATGGAGTTCATGGATGCTTCGGAGACGCTTTTGCAAATCAAGGGTGGTTTTATCGGTGACCAGATGTTAACCGCTGATGATGTAAAGACACTGGCCAAAATACCGAGCAGGGAAGTTTTGATCGCACAGGTTCTGGGTGGCATGCAGGGGCCGATCTCCGGTTTTGTGAATGTTTGTGCTGCGCCCATGAGGGGGCTGGTCAACGTTTTGCAGGCCAGGGTGGATAAATTAGAAGCCAAATAAAAATTATAAAATATAAAGAGTCTTAATAAAAAAGGAAGGGAAATAAATGGAAGATAAAATACAGCAGGTAATAGATATTGTCAAAGATATGACCGTACTTGAGTTATCCAAATTGGTCAAGGCTCTCGAGACCGAATTCGGTGTCAGTGCTGCGGCTCCGATGATAGCTGCGGTTGCTGCTCCGGCTGCGGGTGCAAGCGCCAAGGCCGAGGAAGAGAAAACAGAATTCAATGTAACTCTTAAGAGTGTTGGTGCTAACAAAATCAATGTTATCAGGGTGGTGCGTGAGCTGACTCAACTGGGACTCAAAGAGTCGAAGGATCTGGTAGAGGGTACCCCCAAGCTGGTTAAAGAGGGCGTGAGCAAGGAAGAGGCGGCTGCTGCCAAGGCTAAATTGGAAGAAGTTGGCGCAACTGTCGAAATCAGCTAGAATTTAGAATTAAATCGGCAACAATAGAATAACATGAATATGGCTGCCCATAGAGGTAATATGGGTGGCCATTTGCTTTTATGGCGCCCCCCGGTTAATTTAAAAGTGCTACCGAAAGGCTATTGAAACGCAGGCTGAAAGAATGTATAATGCCTGCGCAACATCAAGGTGGGAGGCAGGCCGTATGGATTTAACCGATTACATTCCATTAATGATTATCGGCGCTGTTTTTTTAGTTGTCGGAATAACTCTTTTGGTTCTGTGGAGAAAAGAAGAGAGGGAATACTGCCAGACCATATCCAATCGCACCGATGTACGCAAATACCTGGAGCATAAATCCGATAGCATTCAGGCATGGGGGTTGAAGGTCGGTGGTATTATATCGGTAGCGATAGGATTAATCCTGCTTGTTATGGGAGCGGTTTTCTGGGGCTGTAGTTGAAGGAAAATCTTCCCCGGCAAGATGAAATCTGGTTTTTCCGCACATTATCGAATCTGGTAATATCACTCCTACGGAGATGACCATCTTCAGGCATTCGTCGATAGATAAATTGGTATGGGTTAACTCTTCCTCTTCCACTATTTGAGTGTAACCTGTCCATGGGGTGGGGGAGGTTGGGACGAAGATAGTGTATAGCTTATTACCAGATTCGTCTTTAATTATATTGGTAACAAATGCAGGAGCTGCCATACCCTTCCTGGGGAAATCTACAAAAACAACCTCTCTGAAAGCGTCTTTGTTTATACCTTTACCTGTTATTCCTTCTATAACCTGCTTGATGCTGTTATACAATTGCTTTAGTACAGGTATTCGGCCGATGACGTTTTCGATTATTTTAAACAGGCTTTTTCCGAGGAAGTTATTGGTGATCAATCCTGCCACATATAACAGCACGATGGCGGCGATAATTCCCAGACCTCTTATTTCCTTAAAATCGGGGTCGATTCTAACGCCGATGAAGGTTACCACTGGTTGTAATATGTTATCCAGAGTGATAAAAAGCCATACCAGTACAAATATTGTTAAGGCCAGAGGTATAACTACCAGTAACCCCGAAAGAAAATTATTTCTCAGGTTTCTGACCAGCCAGTGCGATCTCGTTTCCTTGTTTTTCTCCATGAAACCGCCTTCCGCTATTGTATAGCTCGTCTGGGCCTGTATTGTACGGCCTCTGCAATATGATTAGCTTTTATTATATCACTTTTTTCCAGATCTGCTATGGTGCGGGCCAATTTGAGTATGCGGTGAAAGGCTCGTGCGGAGAGGCTCATCTGCTTCATGGCTGCTTTTAAGAGGCTTTGAGCGGAGGTATCTGTTTGGCAGAAGTTGCGCACTTCTAAAGGGGTCATTTCACTGTTGGATGCCAGGGTTGAGCCTGCGAAGCGCCGCCGCTGTATTTCTCTGGTTTCG
The DNA here is from genome assembly GCA_964549815.1 of uncultured Dehalococcoidales bacterium. Lineage (GTDB taxonomy): Bacteria > Chloroflexota > Dehalococcoidia > Dehalococcoidales > UBA5627 > UBA5627. Next base: position 9,043 of record CAZJVO010000010.1, read on the forward strand.
GCGACCCTCTGTTGCACCTTCTCCGATTTTTCCCCCAGCCTGTCGTCAGCCAGTTTTTCGTAATCGATATGAGGCACTTCTATGAAAATGTCTATCCTATCCAGGAAAGGGCCGCTGATGCGCTTCTGGTAGCGGGATACCAGCCCGGGGCTGCAGGTACAGGGGTGGTAGGGGTCTCCGTAATAGCCGCACGGGCAGGGATTCATCGCTCCCACCAGCATGAAGTTGGCAGGAAAGGTCAGGCTGCCACGAGCGCGGCTAATGGTTACTATTTTATCTTCAAGGGGCTGCCGTAGAACCTCCAGCAATGATTGTCCGAATTCCGGCAGCTCGTCTAAAAATAATACGCCGCGATGGCTAAGGCTGATTTCACCAGGTTTGGGGAAGTGCCCTCCGCCCACCAGCCCGGCATCCGAGATGGTGTAGTGGGGGGCACGGAAAGGGCGGTTGCATATGAGAGGAGTATCAGGAGGCAGTAATCCGCTGGCACTGTAAATCCGTGTAACTTCCAGCGCTTCCTCATTGGTCATTGGCGGTAAAATCCCCGGAAGTGAGCGTGCCAAAAGTGTTTTTCCGCTTCCCGGGGGTCCGAACATTACTATGTTATGGTTGCCGGCGGCTGCCACTTCCAGCGCTCGTTTAACATGTTCCTGTCCTTTGATATGCGCGAAATCCACAATAGTCGTGGTGCAATCGTTTATATTTGTCCTGGGATGTTCTGTTTTATTGCATTTCGGAGCGGGTATCTCTCCCAGCATATAACTTGCCAGTTGGGCAAGCGAAGAAAAAGGCAGTATGTTGGCACCTTCCACCAATGCCGCTTCCATAGCGTCGGCTTCAGGAACAATAATATTCTTCAATCCGCTGCGATGAGCAAGTGCTACCATGGATAGTATCCCATTGGTGTGCCGCAGGCTTCCATCGAGAGATAATTCTCCGAGGAAAAGTGTATTGGAAACATCAAATTCTATTTGATGTGAACTGAGTAGAATGCCGATGGCTATAGGCAGGTCGTAGGCAGGGCCGGCTTTTTTAAGGTCGGCAGGAGCCAGATTGGCGCAGATATGCTTCATGGGGAATGTATAACCGGAATTACGTATAGCAGAACGTACACGTTCTTTTGCCTCCTGAACGGCAGTATCCGGTAAACCCACGATGGCAAAAAATGGTAATCCGGGTGAAATATCGACCTCTACTTCAACGATGGTGCCTTCGAGGCCTATCAAAGCACAGCTGGATACTTTTGCTAACATTGACATAATGGTACGTTAAAGCACGTTGCGTGTCAAATGGCAAGCTTGTTAGAAGGCTAAAAGCACAAACTTTAGCAACTTATCAATAATCAGGAGAGATGGAAGTATTGAAGAAGTAAATAGCGGGCCGTTTGCGTTTCTGCTATCGGGGATAAGATACGCTGCGTTATTCTTTCTTTAATGCGTTTCCAATGTTAAGGGATGACTGGTAAAATCTAAGGGACAAAATGATATGACTTGAATCAGGGAAGATAGGAAGCCGATAAAATTAAAGTGTTTTGGGGTATAAGTAAGAGTGTAAATAATTGATTTGAAGATACTCGGTAGCATTGGGTAGTGTAAACTTTTTTGTGTAAATTCTTTTAAGAGAAAAGAAAAGGGCGTATCCTTCAAGTTAAGCAAAAAAATAAAAAAGGAGGAACGCCTTATGGTCATGAAAGATATGACCGCAATAACATTAAAGGATTTATGGAAAGAGGTCAAGAGCGAGGACGACTGGTTGGGAGAAATAGGACAAAGGACACTGGATTTGGTGAAGCGGATATTGATAGTTATTGCATATTGTGCATCGGTATGTTATACTAAATTCAATTGAGATTAAACTGAAGAGTGGGTTCAAACCCACTTTTTTGTTGTAAAGGGCAGCAGTAGCCATAATAAAGGAAATATTGGAGGTCTGATTCAGTGATGAAGAGCGATTTTTTACTCGCTATCACTCAGCTTTCGGCGGAGAAGAATTTATCCAGGGAGGTGGTACTGGGTGCCGTGGAGTCGGCGCTTGTATCAGCTTACAGAAAGGACAATTTTGCTCAAAATCAGGATATCACTGTAAAGATCGACCCGAATAATGGTAGAGTTACGGTTTGGGCGAAGAAAACTGTGGTGGAAAAAGTTTCCGACTCACGCTGCGAAATATCAATAGATGAAGCTCAAAAGGTTAAGAAGGGGGTTGCGGTTGGAGATGAAATCGTAGTAGAAGCGACTCCCAGTAATGCCGGGCGTATTGCCGCACAAACAGCCAAGCAGGTTATTCTACAACGACTGCACGAGGCAGAGCATAGCGCCATATTTGAGGAATATGCTGATAAACAAGGCGAAGTTATAACCGGCGTGGTCAGGCGAATCGAGCCCAAACAGATATTTATAGACCTCGGAAGGGCTGAAGCGGTGATGCCTTCCACCGAACAATCTGCTAATGAAAGATATCGTATTGGGCAGAGGTTGAAGGTCTATGTGGTGGAGGTATCGCAATCCGCCAGAGGCCCTCTAATAATTGTTTCTCGTTCACATCCCAATCTGTTAAGGCGTATAATAGAGATAGAAGTTCCAGAGATATATAACGGCATAGTCGAGATTAAATCCGTTGCAAGGGAAGCGGGCTATCGCAGCAAGGTGGCTGTTGCTGCCCGGCAGGAAGGTATCGATGCTGTGGGTTGCTGCGTCGGTTTGCGCGGTATCAGGATACAGAATATTGTAAATGAACTCAATGGCGAGAAAATAGATGTTGTAAGCTGGAGTGCTGACCCTGCTAAATTTATAACGAATGCTATCAGCCCTGCCCAGGTAGCCGGTGTCAGGCTAAATACAACAGATAACTCAGCGGTTGTAATTATTCCTGATAAGCAGCTGTCACTGGCCATAGGGAAAGAGGGACAAAATGTCAGGCTGGCTGTGAAACTAACCGGCTGGCGGATAGATATAAAAAGTGAGGCATCCTTTATAGAGGAAGAAAAGGCAAAACCGCAGCCGAAGCCTGTAAAGGAAGAAGAAATAATAGAACCGGTCGCAGAAGAGCCAGTCAAAGAACCTGTGGAGGAGTTAGAAGAATTAGAAGAGGCAGAGGCAGAGTTGCCGGAGGTTGCTCCTGTAGAGGAAAGTTATGAAATACCTGCCGAACCTGTTCCTGTAGCCGGTCACAGGGAAGGGCGTAAGAGCGAGATTCGTTTTGCCGAGGATATCCTGCCTGCGACGGAACCGAAACAACAATCCAGGTCACAACAGAAAAAGAAAAAGAAGGATGTACATGGCAAGGGTAGTGCCGAAGACGGCATAAAGCTAAAAAAGAAGAAGCGTGGATATAATATGTATCAGGATGATGAAGACTACTTCTAAACATATACCGATGCGAACATGCGCTGCTTGCCACGCAGTAAAGCCCAAGCGTGAGCTGGTCAGACTGGTTCATGTTGAAAGCGGCAGCGTGGAAGTTGACATCGATGGTAAAAAAAATGGCAGGGGGGCTTATTTATGCCCATCCAGGGAATGCTGGGAAAAAGGGGTGAAGCACGGGCATCTGGATCGTGTTTTACGCATGTGTATTACCCCTGAGAATAAAGAGCGGTTGCTTGAGCAGGGAAATAATTATTGAGGATTAGAGAGTGGCTGAAATAAAGAAACAGAGTGAGGCGGCAAAAACCGCAACTCATGCAGGGAATCACATTGAGGCTGTCGAAAAGATAGTCGAGCTGCCGCATAATGTAAGTGTTCGCCAGTTATCTGAGATTCTGAATGTCAATGTGGTCGACGTTATCAAACAATTGATGCGAAGCGGCATAATGGCAAACATCAATCAGGTTATTGATTTTGAGGTCGCAGAAAGAGTGGTTGCCGCTTATGGATATAAGGCTCAGTTGAAAGTGCAGACCACTCGCAAATCTGCCAGTGTTATCAGTGAAATCAAAAAGCAACAGCAGCTTCTTACTGCAGAGGGTAATTTGAAACCGCGCCCACCGGTAATCACCATTATGGGGCATGTTGACCACGGAAAAACCCGCCTGCTCGACGCTATAAGGCAAACCAATGTCATGGATTCGGAAGCGGGGGGGATTACGCAGCATATTGGTGCCTATCAGGTGGAAATAAATGATCAAAAGATTACATTCCTGGACACCCCGGGACACGAGGCTTTTACGGCAATGCGAGCTCGGGGGGCACAGGTTACCGATATTACGGTGCTGGTGGTTGCTGCCGATGATGGGGTACAACCTCAAACGCTTGAAGCAATAAGCCATGCTAAGGCTGCCGGAGTTCCGATAGTGGTGGCTATAAACAAGATTGATAAACCGGAGGCTAATCCTGATTTTGTAAAGCAGCAGCTTGCTGAGGCTGGTCTGGTGGTAGAAGAGTGGGGAGGGGATGTAATAGCGGTAGAAACATCGGCTAAGGCTAAAAAGGGTATACAGGAACTTCTGGAGACCCTGCTTCTGGTTGCAGAAATGGAGAATCTGCGCGCAGACCCCACCCTCCCTGCTAAAGGTGTTGTTATTGAAGCAGAGATGGATAAGAATAAAGGCCCATTGGCGACCATTCTGGTACATGACGGGACGTTGAAACCTATGGATACCGTTGTTATCGGAACTACCTGGGGGCGTGTGAGGGCTATGTTCAATGATGCAGGGAAACAGGTCAGGAAAGCCAAACCCTCAACTCCTGTCGTGGTTTTGGGTTTGCATGAGGTCCCTCAGGTGGGGGATGCCGTGACGGTCGTCGGCGACGAGCATCAAGCACGTAGAATGGTTGAAGAAAATCGCAAAGAGGCTGCGGCACTGGCAAAAGCAGCCAATCTTACCAATCTTTTGGACCAGGTGAATGCCGGTAAAGTCAAAGAGTTGAATATTATCTTTAAGGCCGATGTTCAGGGAAGCGTGGAGCCTATAAAAGCCTCTCTTGAAAAATTGCAAACGGATGAGGTGCAGGTCAATCTGGTCCATGCGGGGACGGGTGATGTTACCGAAACCGATGTGATGCTGGCGGTTGCTTCCAAAGGTCTTGTGGTCGCTTTTAATACCGGTATAGATGTCGGCGCCCAACGTATGGCCGATGCCGAGGGAGTCGATATTCGTACTTACAAGATTATTTATGACCTTATTGACGATGTAGAGAAAGCCATCAAAGGGATGCTTGAACCTGAATTTGTTGAGGTTATAGATGGGCATGCCGAGGTCAGAGAAATCTTCTCCGGCGGGAAAAAGGGCAGTGTAGCCGGCTCTTATGTTCTGGATGGCAGGATAAAGCGTGGAGCTCGAGTAAGGGTAAAGCGTGGTAATAGTATTGTAACAGATACCGTTATTGCCAGCCTGAGGCGTTTTAAAGATGATGTAAAAGAAGTGGCTGCCGGTTATGAATGCGGTATTGCCCTTGAAAACTTCGACCAGTTCCAGGTCGGCGATATTCTTGAATGCTATAGCAGGGAGAGGGCGAACAGGAGGGCGTAAAATGTCACACCGCATCGAGCGTGTTAATCAGCTTATTCGTCGTGAAATAAGCGATTTGCTTCTACGTCAGATTAAGGATCCGAGGCTGGGCAATTTCCTTTCAGTTAATGAAGTCGAAACGGCTCCCGATTTAAAGCATGCCAAGGTTTATGTGAGTTGTATATGCACTGAAGAAGAAAAGCAGGAAATAATGGCTACACTTGAGCTGGCTTCGGGATATTTTCATAATGAGTTGTCCAGGCGCATAAGGATACGATATGTTCCCACATTGTCGTTTTATTGGGATAACTCTATTGAGCGGGCTTCTCATATTATGAGCCTTATAGACCAGGTTTCCAGACCCAAAGAACAGGCATAGCCATGGATGGAATACTGAATATTAACAAGCCTGCAGGGATAACTTCTTTCGAGGTGGTATCTATCGTCAGGCATCTTACAGGGGAAAGGCGGGTTGGACATGCCGGTACGCTCGACCCGTTCGCCAGCGGCGTATTACCTGTCTTTTTGGGCAGAAGCACCAGAGTTATCGAGTTTTTAATGGATGCCAGCAAAACGTATAGAGCCTGCGTGCGGCTTGGTATGGCTACCGATACTTACGATATAGAAGGCAGGATTCTACAGCAGGCTGATGCTTCATCTATTACCCCTCAGAAGATAGAATCGGCTCTCGAATCATTCCGGGGCTCGATAGAACAGGAACCCCCGATGTACAGTGCGTTAAAACATAACGGTCAGCGTTTATATGAGTTGGCGAGAGCCGGTGTTACAGTTGAGAGAGAACGTCGGCAGGTACATATCTATCGGCTGGAATTGCTGGATTATACTCCGCCGCTGATTACCATAGAAATGGAATGCGGTCGGGGAACTTACGTCCGCTCGCTGGCGAATGACCTTGGGGTGTTACTGGGATGTGGCGCCTGTGTGGTAGTGCTTGAGAGGGTTAAATACGGGCCTTTCGATGTAAAGGAATCTATATCGCTTGAAGAATTGCGTTCCAGCAGAGAATGGCAGCGTTTCGTATATCCTCTGGACTTTATTATGCAGCACTGGGAGTCGGTCATTGTCGGAGATGATGAGGAAAGGTTTATCAGGAACGGTGTATCTATAATGCTGACAGAAGGTATAGCACCCGCTGCAGGCAGATGTTGTGCTTATGACAATAAAGGATCGCTGGTGGCGATATTAGGCTACGATACAGAAAGCGGGAAATGGAGACCGCAGAAAGTTTTTAATTAAATTAATGGCAAGGCCACTGCAGCGGAATCTGCGGGAGACCTTGACAACTTACGTATAAAATAGCTATAGTTCTGTTGTTGTTTTTGCAGAGGTAATGGATAATCGGGTGAAAAGGAAGCAATTGTCTAGTGGTGCAGAAAGGGGATGTTCTGGCATTGGGTTTTGTACCTGAAATGCCTGCCCTTTATATATAAAAATAAGAATGGCCGAAAATAAAAAAGAAAAAATAGCTATTACCGGAAAGGGGTTAATAAATTGGGAAAAATCAATGTAGCTGTAATCGGGGTTGGTAACTGTTGTTCCTCATTTGTTCAGGGTGTCCAGTTCTATAAAAAGGCGAAGGAATGCGACTTTGTCCCCGGGTTGATGCATGTGAATCTGGGGGGATATCATATCAGCGATATCAATTTCGTTGCTGCTTTCGATATCGATAAGAACAAGGTTGGCAAGGATCTGGCTCAGGCGATATATACTGCACCTAACAATACCTATAAGTTCTGTGATGTAGAACCGTTGGGAGTCAAGGTTGAAAGAGGTATGACTCATGACGGTTTGGGCAAATATCTATCTCAAATAATAGAAAAAGCCCCCGGTCCTACTGCCGATATTGTCAAGATACTCAGGGAAACCAAAACCGATGTGGTCATCAATTATCTGCCAGTTGGCAGCGAGGCAGCTACCAAGTGGTATGTAGAGCAAATTCTGGAAGCTGGCTGCGGCATGGTCAATTGCATACCGGTTTTTATCGCCCGTGAAAAATACTGGCAGCAGAGATTCGAGGCTAAGGGTTTACCCATAATCGGTGATGATATCAAATCTCAGGTAGGAGCTACGATAGTACATCGTATTCTTACCCGCCTGTTTGCTGACAGAGGTGTCAAGCTGGAGAGAACCTATCAATTGAACTTCGGCGGCAATACCGACTTTATGAACATGCTGGAAAGAGAGCGTCTCGAATCCAAGAAAATATCCAAGACCAATGCGGTTACCTCGCAGCTTGATTACAAGCTTGACCCGGATGATATACATGTTGGTCCCAGTGATTATGTGCCATGGCTCAAGGACCGCAAGTTTTGCCATATCAGGATGGAAGGGCGTACCTTCGGCGATGTCCCGTTGAATCTGGAATTGAAGCTCGAGGTTTGGGATAGCCCTAACTCTGCTGGTGTTGTAATCGATGCTGTAAGGTGTTGTAAACTGGCTATGGATAGGGGGTTGAAGGGAGCTCTTATTGCTCCTTCATCTTATTTCATGAAATCACCACCTATCCAGTATCATGATGACCAGGCACGAGAGATGGTGGAAGAGTTTATCGCTGTAAATTCAAAACCAGCGGATAAACCTGCGACAGAGCCGCCATGTGAATGCGGCGAGAAATCGACACCCAGGAAGAAAGCTAGCTAAATATAAGGGAAGTGCCAGATAATCTGGGAGCTTATAGTATTGTGAAGATTGCTTTAGTGTCTCCATATGACTTTTCATATCCTGGTGGCGTGGTAAATCATGTAGTTGCATTGGAAAAACAGCTGACGATGATGGGGCATGACGTAAAAATCATTGCCCCCACATCCAGAGCCATCGATGATAAAAGTAATAAATATGTAAATATCGGCAAAGCGCGGCCTATACCCACTCCCGGGACTACAATTCGTATTGCCACCTCGCTGCACCTTGCACCTCAAATAAAAGAGGTGCTGGAGCGGGAGAAATTCGATATTATTCATCTTCATGAGCCGTTTATGCCGATGCTATGTTCTGCGGTTCTCAAGTTTTCCAATACAGTCAATGTGGGGACGTTCCATGCTGCCAAACACAGCATAGGCTATAACTGGGGGTGGCCGGTGTCGTCCTATATGCTTAAGCAACGGCAGCGCAAACTAATGGGCAGGATTGCGGTTTCCAAAACTGCACTGGAATTTGCCCAGAAACGCATACATGGAGAGTTTGAGATAATCCCCAATGGGATTGACCTTGATTATTTTAATCCTTACGTTAAACCGATCGAGCAATATTGCGATGGGAAGTTGAATATACTATTTGTTGGGCGACTCGAAAAGCGGAAAGGCGTAAGCTATTTGCTCGAAGCTTATTCTCAGATCAAAGCAGATTTTCCTGATTCCAGGTTGCTTATAGCCGGGCCGGGGACGGTACTACGGGAAAAATTGGAGAAGGTGATTAATAAAAGAGGGATAGAAGATGTGGTATTTTTGGGGAAGGTCCCTTTTGAAGAGCTGCCGCGCTACTATAAGACAGCCGATGTATTCTGCGCACCTGCCATTGGGCAGGAGAGCTTCGGGATAATATTGCTCGAAGCTATGGCTGTAGGCACACCGATTGTGGCATCCGATATCCCTGGTTATGCTTCGGTACTTACGCACGGCAGGGAAGGGTTGCTGGTGCCTCCAAAAAACGATGTGGAATTAGCTAATGCTTTGCGCACGGTATTATCTAACAGGCAATTACGCTTTGAGATGGGTGCCCGGGGAATACTCACGTCGCATGAATATGATTGGAAGAAAATTGCGCAGCGAATTTATGAATTTTATCAAAAAACGATAAACGAACAGAATAATCAGCGGTCTATTTCCTGAGAAAAATAGTTTTACTTTTAAAAGATGGTGGTTTTGGGTTTCGAATGTTCAGAGGAAGATGAATAATGAGTAAAATGGCGCAAATTCGTAAAACAGCGGAAAAATATTTTACCGACCCGGTAGTAACCCTGCTGGCTAAAACTGGTATTACTCCGAATGTCCTGACATGGATAGGATTTCTGATTGCTGTGGCTACCGCTTTATTCGCAGCTTATGGGAATATGATAGTAGCCGGGCTTTTGATTCTTTTTGGAGGATATTTCGATATGCTGGATGGCTCTCTGGCGAGAAGAACTGGAAGAGTGACCGTTTTCGGTGAAGTGCTGGATTCTACTCTGGACCGCCTATCGGAGGGTGCTATTTTATTGGGCCTCTTGTACTGGTTTGCAGTAGATGGGTCTATAATCGGTATAATGCTTGCCGGCATAACACTGTTGTCTTCGCTGGTGGTGAGTTATATACGTGCCAAGGCGGAAATTGTTGGAGTGGAATGCCTCAAAGGGCTTTTTACCAGGCCTGAAAGGGTTATAGTACTGGCGATTGGTTTCCTGATAAACCAGCTGGAGATTGCTCTTGGCATAATTGCTTTCTTCAGCCTGTTTACTGTTGGGCAGCGTCTTTTCCATGTATGGCGCCAGTTAAAAATAAATTAGTAGCAGGTGATGAAATGCCAGTCGTAGTTATTGTTGGTGCTCAATGGGGGGATGAGGGGAAGGGTAAAGTGGTAGACATGCTGGCCGAAAAGGCTCAGGTAGTTGTCCGTTTTTCCGGTGGCGATAATGCCGGACATACCGTTATCAATCCCACCGGTGAGTTTAAACTGCATCTTGTTCCTTCGGGTATATTCTATCCGGGGGTTACATGCGTTATAGGTAACGGGGTTGTGGTCAATCCTGCCAAGCTTATCGAGGAGATAGATGCTCTAAATCGTAGTGGGGTAGATACGAGACGCCTTGTTATCAGCGACCGGGCACATGTTGTTATGCCTTACCATATAATAATGGATGAATTAGAAGAGCGGTCCCGCGCCGGTAAAGCGCTGGGAACTACCCGCCGTGGCATAGGGCCGGCCTTTACAGATAAGATAGCCAGGCAGGGTATCAGAATCGGCGAACTTCTCGATAAAGAGGGCTTAAAGGAACGCCTGAGTATGATAATCGAAACGAAAAATGATATCTTAACCAGGATATATGGGGTAGAACCCCTTTCCCTGCCGGAAATCTACAAGCAGTGTTGCCAATACGGAGACCGACTGGCACCCTATATCAGGGAAACGATTACGTTGTTGCGGGATGCACAAAAAAGGAATGACATGATTATTCTCGAAGGTGCTCAGGGTGCGCTCCTGGACCCGGATTTTGGCACTTATCCATATGCTACCTCATCATCTCCTTTATCCGCCGGGGGTTGTCTGGGTTCGGGTATCAGCCCTAAAAGTATAGATAAGGTAATCGGTGTGTACAAGGCGTATTGTACACGGGTCGGGAACGGTCCTATGCCTACTGAACTGAATGATGAAGTTGGTGAAGCGATTCGTGTCAGGGCACATGAATTCGGCACGACCACCGGAAGGCCGCGCCGCTGCGGCTGGTTCGATGGGGTTGCTGCCCGGTTCTCAAGCCAGCTTAATGGTTTTACCGGTGGCATTATAACGAGAATCGATGTCCTCGATGAACTGCCGAAGCTGAAAATCTGCATAGCATATGAACTGGATGGGCGTATAATCGATTATATTCCTGCCAGCGCATCCGAATATGACCGCTGCAAGCCTGTTTATGAGGAACTGGACGGATGGCAAACGTCTACCGAACATATACGCAGGTACCAGGACCTTCCCATTCAGGCCAGAAAATACATCAAACGTATGGAAGATTTTATGGATTGCCCGGTCAATTTCGCCTGCATCGGCCCGACCAGGGAACAGACGATACCTTTGAATCCGATATTTTAACCCCAATTTTTGAATTAAGCGCGGGTGAATGGCCTCCGTTTAACTTTCATCTGAGTAATAGTTATGCTATTATTAAAAGTAATAGCATCTCATAATATGGCTGATTTTATATACATTGTAAACGATGAAAACCTTTTGTCGGTCAGACAAAAGGTTTTCTGCTTTATCTTCACATAGACAGCCTCGATATATGTATGAGAGTAAAAGAATGTCTGGAAAAATGGAGAACTAAAATATAAGTAGCTCAATTGGGATTAATATCCCACGATGATTTCAACTGTTTGAAGAAGTCTTAATCAAGCATTGCTCAAACAGACATAACAAACCCTCATACTCTCAATAGCAAAACTTTGTTAGCCGCTTTTTAACAGGTAACTCATAATATCTACATAAAGATGGGGATATCTTAAACTTCGGTTTCCTAATTTTAAATATAAACCGGTGCAGTTGTGAATTTATATGAGAAATAACAGGGATGAATGATTTAAAATGTTACATAAATACCTGTTTGCAGTATTTGTATTAGTTTATATAATTTAAATAATAAAGAGGGGCTATTAAGAGGAAGGAATTTAGCCCCTAATTGAGTATTATATTTTGCAGATGCACATGAAAATAATGTTGTTTCCATATATTAAATACTATTATGAATTAAAATTTCAGACCAATGAGATTATTCCCATCCAGAGGCAATTGTGAACAAGCCTCAGAAGTTAGGGGAATTGCTTCTGGATGAGGGAAAAATATCTGCATCACAACTCGCTATCGCCCTGCAAGAACAGAAACTCCATGGCGGGAGGTTGGGGACTATTCTGGTATCCCTGGGTTATGTTACTACTGAGGATATAAATAAAGCAATTCCCCCTCCACCCCCCACCAGGCTGGGCGAACGATTGATAGAAAACGGAGCAATCACCGAAGAGCAGCTTCGTGAAGCGCTGGCTTATCAGCAGGAAAACGGGGGTCTTTTGGGCGAAGCGCTGGTTGCGCTGGGGTATACATCTTCAGAAATAATAGAACGCAATCTTCAGGTATTGAACCGCAGGATTCCCATTGGCGAGATGCTGGTTCAGAACGGCGAAATATCCAGAGCACAGCTTGATAAAGCTCTGGCATTCCAAAGAAAAAGCGGCGGGCTTCTGGGCGATATTCTTCTTTCTTTGAAAATGATTACTCCCGAGGTGTTGTATCGTTATTTGGCCAATCAGGATAAGCTGGGCAGGCCGGGGGTACAGCTGGATTTAAACCAATCGCAAAAACTCCCCTTCGAAGTGGCAAGGAAGTATCGGGCGGTTATTCTTGACAGTATAAGGAATTATCATTTGCTGGGCGTGGTTTCAAGGTTGGATGATGCATCTATTTCTGAACTTGAGACGCTGCTTCAGTGTCCGATTGAGCAGGTACTGATATCGCGTTCGGAACTCGATTTGTACTGGACCCGTGTCTACGGGAAAGACCTGACATGGGAAAGCGTAAGCAAGCTGGCTGAAGAAGAGCCTCAAAATTCAGCTATTAAAACCTTTACAAGAGGGCAGAAGGTGCTGGGCGTGATAATGGGGCTGGCGATTGTTATCGGGCTGGCGCTGAATGCACTTCAGGCAGCTTTGATTGTCAATGCCATAATTCAAATATATTACTTCCTGATGATAGCATTTAAAATGTATATTATGATGAACGGTGCTGCCCGTGATTCCCAGATTTATATAAAGCCGGAGGAGTTGGCGGCTCTGGACGAGAGGGAGTTGCCTGTTTATACCATACTGGTTCCCATGTATAAAGAGAAATATATAGCAGAAAGGCTATTGAAGAATATCGAAAACATCGATTATCCCAAATCCAAGCTGGATGTTAGATTATTGCTGGAGGAGGATGACCTCGAGACCATTAACCTGGCACGTTCTCTTAACCTCCCGGCTTACTTTACTATTCTGGTAGTGCCGCACAGCCTTCCCAAGACCAAACCTAAAGCCTGTAACTATGGATTAATCAATGCGAGGGGCAAATATGTTGTTATCTATGATGCCGAGGACAAACCGGAGCCCGACCAGCTGAAAAAAGTGTATCTTGCCTTCAAACGGCTGCCTGAAAAATGTGTTTGCATTCAGGCGAAATTAAACTATTACAACAGCAAGCAGAATATTCTTACCAAGTGGTTCACACAGGAATACAGCATGTGGTTCGAGCTTCTGCTGCCGGGTGTTATGCAGACGGATATTCCGCTGCCGCTGGGTGGGACGTCCAATCATTTTAAGACGGAGGAACTGAAAAAAATCGGAGCCTGGGACCCCTTTAATGTAACGGAGGATGCAGACCTCGGCATTCGGCTTTATAAAGATGGGTATAAAACCGCTATAATATCTTCAAGAACATGGGAAGAAGCGGCCAGCAAATTATCGGTATGGATAAACCAGCGTTCAAGATGGTTAAAGGGGTATATGCAAACATGGCTGGTGCATATGCGTAATCCTTTCAGACTGTTAAAAGAAGTTGGATTGAAGGGTTTCTGGGGGTTTCAGGTAACCGTCTTTGGTACGTTTTTCCTGCCGCTGGTGAATCCTGTTTTTTGGGCACTGCTGGTTCTCTGGTTTGCTACAGAAGCTGGCTGGATAGAAATGCTTTTCCCCAGCGCTATATATTATGCGGCTTTATTCCTGCTCATATGCGGCAATTTCTTTTTTGTTTACTCTAATGTGGTCGGTGTCTACTGGGTGCTGAGCGATAAATCGCGCAGAAGCAGCTTCGACCATGGAAAACCGCTACCCTTTTCTTATGAAAATATAAAGTACGCTTTATTAACTCCTGTATACTGGTTCCTTATGAGCGTAGCCTCTTTCAAAGCACTGTGGCAATTGATATTCAACCCTACTCACTGGGAGAAAACTGAGCATGGGGTGCACGGCGATAAATATGACCTGATGGGGGATATTGCCGATGAGACGAAAAGAGGGTTATAGAAAGCTATGTGGACGATAGTGGGCGTTATATCGATAATGGGGCTGGCGGTACTTTGCCTGCTTTTTGTTACGCAGAGGAAAGCCCTGCGCGATAACACGTTGACGGCTAAAAGGGGCATAACTCCCGGGTGGATTATTTTCTTTGCGGTGCTTATATGTGAATTGGGATTGGGCTACTATTTACATATGAACGGTCATTTTATGGGAGATGCCGTTTCCAGAGTAGCCAATGCTTTTTATGTGTTGTATATTCAGCCTGCGCATCTGGCTTCCATCGGTTTCGTCTGGAACCCCCTTCCCAGTCTCTTGGAACTGCCATTGATGCCGCTGGTGCAGATTTACAAACCGCTGGCAACATCAGCGCTGGCGGGAGTCATCGTCACTTCGCTGGCAGCGGCAGGTACGGCTGTGCTTATCTATAAAAACTGTGTGCACTTCAATGTACCTCCATGGGCAACTTATCTGATGGTAGCGCTGTATGCTTTCAATCCGTTTATTTTTATCTATGGCTTCAATGGAATGAGCGAGGGTATATTTATATTCTTTATTGTTCTAACGGTAACAGAACTGGTTCAATGGATGAATGATGAGAAGTGGATGCATCTGGTATGGATAGGCATTGCTATGGCGCTGGCATTTCTCACGCGCTATGAAGCGATTCCCTTTGCCGCTGCCGTATTTTTAGCGCTGATGTTCCATATAGTCAAGAAAAGGCGCCTGCAGCCTCAGTCTGAAGTCATAAAACAAAATGATGATAGTAATTATAAAGATAAGGATGATAATAGTGAAAATTCTGGTGAAATTACCAATGGCAGCAAGGGCAGGTCTTTCTGGAGCTACTTTGAAGGCACTGCCATAGTTGTATTTATGCCGCTGGTAACAAGCGTTGTTTTGTGGATTTTGCTGAACTGGAGCATTATGGGAGACCCTCTCTATTTTTTGACCTCGCAATATTCAAACATAGTTCAGTCGTCTGAAAATTTGGGTGAAAGCATGCAGGCTCTTGTTGGTGATGTAGGCGGGGTTTTTGCCTTTGTAATGAAGAAGGTGTTTGTTTTCCTCCCACTATTGATTGTCATCCTAGTTTTAGGATATATCGGTAAACGCCTATTCAGATGGGAAACATTGATGTTACTGGTGCTTGTAGCATCGATTCCTGCCTTCCAATATATTATGATCATTATGGGCAATTCTTTTGGCTGGTTGCGTTTCTTCGTATATCCTTTACCGATTGCCATGGCATGGCTACCCTCTGAATTTGGCGGAGGCAAGATACAACGTCCTGCCTTTGGGGAAATTGCTGCTGTTGCTTGTTGCCTGGCTTTGTTTATCAGTAACCTGCTGACAGGTATCTATTTAAATGATTCTAATATGGCCAGTGAGGAATATACCACTTACACGCAAGGCGATCAAAGCATTGCATTACAGAAAGAAATTGCTGATTACATTAATCAAAATTGCGATGATTCGGTAATATTAATGGATTCATTCGAAACATGGTATGTAATTCTGAATTTGGATGCTACGGATCACGTTATAACAACCTGTAGTTATAATTTTAATACAGCATTGGAAAATCCATTTGAATATGATGTCAGATATATATTGGCAGTTACTCCTGAAGGATTGGGGGCATCGGATGCTATCAATATGAAATATCCTGATTTATACGAGAACGGTGCTTCCTGGTGTACTCTGGTGAAAGACTTCGGCGATTACAGGTTATACGAAGTAATCTATTAATTTTTCATCATATTAAATAAAAAGGATTGAAGTTAAGTTGGCGGTAATATCGGTTTTAATATTTATATTGTTAGCAGCAGTAGTGATGTTGCTGATAGCCATACGCAAAAACAATCAGGCCAATGCGCTCCTGCAAACCAGATTAAGCCTCGATTTAAGCTGGTTCATCTTCGTTTTTGTGCTTGTTTTCGAGTTGGGAGCGGGTTATTACTTCAATTATATAAACGGCATGATTATGGGAGATGCCGCTTCCAGAGTGGCCAATGCCTTTTATGTGCTTTATATTCAGCCTGCGCACCTTGCATCTATCGGTTTTGTCTGGAATCCTCTTCCCAGTCTTCTGGAGCTCCCCTTTATGTTGTTCGTGCCGCTCTTTAAGCCTATGGCTACGGCGGCACTGGCGGGCGTTATAGTCACATCCCTGTTTGCCGCAGGCACGGCCGTACTCATTTATAAAAACTGCACCCATTTTAATGTTCCCACCTGGGTAACATTCGCCCTGCTGGCTCTTTATGTGTTCAATCCGTTTATTTTTATCTATGGATTCAATGGGATGAGCGAGGTAATGTTTATCTTCTTTATCGTGCTGACGATAACCCAACTGGTTCAGTGGATATATGACGAAAGCCCGATACATCTTTTCTGGATAGGGGTTGCCCTGGCGCTGGCATTTTTAATCCGCTATGAGGCGATTGCTTTTGCCGCTGCCGTTTTCCTGGCGGTGCTATTCTTTATGCTGAGAAAACGCTACTACAGCCGGAACAAGAAATTTGTCAGATTTTATTTCGAAGGTACAGTGCTTGTTGTATTCGTACCACTGGTTGCCAGCGTGGTTTTATGGATTCTGGCGAACTGGATTTTTATGGGAGACCCGTTGTACTTCTTAACCTCTGAATATTCCAACGAGGCATATACTGAGACCAGCCTGGGGAGCGATATACTGTCGCTGCAATGGAATATAACTGGCGTTCTGCTTTATGCATTAAAAATGTCTGTTTATTTTATTCCATTAACAGTTGTTATCCTTTTTATCAGGCTTTTCGATAAAAGGCTATTCCAGTGGGAAACGCTGATGTTTCTTGCCCTGGTGCTGGGCATTACCGCTTTTGAATCTCTTATGTTATTCAGGGGAGCTTCCTACGGATGGTTGCGTTTCTTTGTTTATCCATTGCCGATTGCGGTTGCCTGGCTGCCTTATGAGCTGGAAAAACTGAAAGAGAGAAGCCCTGTATTTAAAAATACTGCAACGACTTTTTGTTGTTTGGCTCTGGCTGTCAGCGTGGTATTAACCGGAGTCACTCTTAAAAACCCTGAAATTGCCAGAGAAGAATACAGCACTTATTTTGCCGAATCCAGCAATGACCTTGATTTGCAGGCAGAAATAGCGGCTTATATCAATGAGCATTATGCCGATTCGGTATTTTTGATGGACTCTTATCATACCTGGTATGTTATTCTGAATATGGATTCCACTGATAAGGTTATTACGACATGCAGTTATACATTTAAAGAGGCAGTTGAAGACCCGGTAGAATTCGATGTCCAATATATTCTCCTGGTTGACCCAGAGATAGGTGTTGCCGACGCTATTAACAAATATTACCCCGACCTTTACGAGAATGGGGCGGACTGGTGCACGCTCGAGAAAGATTTCGGGGATTACAGGTTGTATAAAGTTAACGCAATGCCTGAGATTGGCTGAGATATTATAATGTTCCTCATCCGTAATCCCGACTGGTCTCTGGGCTTTTGTTGTTCCCCATCCCGAATGCTTCGTCCCGACCTGTAGGGGTCTCAGGATGACAGTAAGGATTACTTGTCCTTCCCCTCGCAGGGTAGCCTTACGTAGTATATGCGGGGCGGGGTGATTATGTTGTATTGCAGGGATTGCTTCGTCGTCCCTCTCTGATTTATATGAGATTCATTCTCCCGATAAATCGGGGTCAGAAAGACAGTGTAGAGGGACTCCTCGCAACGACGTTAATTCGTCCTTCCCCTCGCTGCGTGCGGAGAGGGGAATTGAAGGGGTGAGGTGAAAACTGTCATACTGAATTCGTGTCCTTCGTCAGGCTCAGGATGCGCGGATAATGCTAAAGTCCCGATAAATCGGGATTTCATTCCGGCTTGCCGGAACTCAACATCCGTGGTGGGGTATAACAATAGCCGTTTGTCCTGAGCCTGTCGAAGGATAACGGCGATAAAATTAGCGCATAAAAAAATCCGCTCGAT
>CAZJVO010000011.1:0-27039 GCA_964549815.1 uncultured Dehalococcoidales bacterium
AGCGGTATCTGGTAGTGGTTGATAAAATAAAAGCTACCCCGGAGAAGTATCCCCGGCGTCCGGGAATGCCTGAAAAACGGCCTTTGATATGAAGTATCCAGCCGCGCCCCCGCTACTCGTCGGGAGCAGGGGCTTATAAATAAAGTGGATACATGGGCAGCAGTGCCCTATTGGTTTTTGAATTGATTGTTTTCTTCAGTCTTCCACCAGATGAGCGCCCATTTTGAATAACCCTCATGTTTGAAGACAGGTGGGTCTTTTTGCTCGGAGAATCTTTTCTCAAGATACTTCTTCATTTCCCCCTTTTCGTTAGCAGTGAAGGGGGTGGTTCTCCATTGCAAATCGTCTATGGCTTCTTCGATACTGGAAAACTTGACTCTTATCTTTGAATAAAGAATCTCCAGATTGGCATTGATTCCCATCTGGTACAGTGTATTGAAGACATATATATATGACGGGTGCTTGTGTTCGTTTCTGCCGATAGCCTGGTATACCTCCCAATCGAACGGCAGGTGCACCACCGGCAGGGTAAAATAGACTGCTTTCCTGGCGGCGGAAGCCAGTTTAAGCATGCTTTCTTTTAAATCCAGAGGCCCCAGCGAC
Source organism: uncultured Dehalococcoidales bacterium (assembly GCA_964549815.1). Lineage (GTDB taxonomy): Bacteria > Chloroflexota > Dehalococcoidia > Dehalococcoidales > UBA5627 > UBA5627. The sequence continues at coordinate 604 of CAZJVO010000011.1, forward strand.
CGGGAGGCAACTACGATATCGTGGGGTTCGACATCCTTTCCCACCGCAGCATCATCCCAGGAACAATTGATGTATTTTATATTGCTTATGCCAGTTTTATCGGCATTTTCCTTTAAATGTTTCAGCATCTCGGATGAAATATCCAGCCCTGTGACGCTTTTAACCTTTTTAGCCAGAGGGATAGCCAGAGTGCCCGGGCCACAGCCGATATCCAGCACAGTATCTTCGGGTGAAGTCTCGATATGGGAAAGCATCTTGGAGATATAGTCGTCCTTGTCCAGCTTCTCGCCGTCTGAGTTTACTCTGTCAATCCTTTTGTTGAACCTGTCGGCGCGTTTATCCCATAGCTCCTTATTCGATAACCCTTTCCATGGGGAATTGCCGCAGGCTTCCTTCCACATTGTGTTCCAGTCGATGGCGCTTATTTCCATTTTCTTTATTCTCCTGTAAATTATATATTGGTGCGCTGCATACGGAATATCAATTATGATACAGCGTATCATACACCAATTTTGGTGCTAATTCAAGTGTTCAGGAGAAAATGCTTTCAGCAATCAAGGCTGGTGGCTATTTCTGTTCTGAGATTCCGATAGTTTATAGCATAATTATCTGGTCGAAATCGATACCACCTCATAACCGGCTTCGGTTACGGCATCTTTAAGTATCTGGTCATCGATTATTGTCTTCGATTTAACTGTGGCGGTCTTTCGCTTCAAATCCACTCTGGCTTCCACTCCTTTTATAGCACTCAACGCCTTTTCGACGGATGCCCTGCAATGGTCGCAATGCATGCCGTTAATTACAATTACTTTTTCCATATTTCATTTTCTCCTTGCTGGTTGTCTGCGAGTGTATGATTAAAAATAGGCTATTGTAAACCGGATGTCAATAAAATCTGCAATCCTGAGACTGTAACACCTCGAAGCTGTAAATTGCACAATCCATTTATCTATGTTATAGTTTTCTTACAATTGCAGTCATAATAAGACCGCTAGGGGAGCAAAAAGGCTGAGAGTTCCGATATAATCGGGACAACCCTGATGACCTGAACTCGGTAATGCGAGCGTAGGAAAGCGGGTACACAAAACCAGGGTCCCGGGGTATTGCCGAAACTCTGGTTTTATTGTTTTTAAGGAGAGAAATGACACAGCTGGAACTGGCAAAAAAGGGAATTATATCATCTCAGATGGAACGGGTCGCAGAGTCCGAAGGGCTGGATGTGGAGTTTATCCGTGGTGGGGTGGCAGACGGAACTATAGTCATCCCGTCTAATATCAATCACAGGAGCTTGATTCCATGCGGCATAGGCAAAGGGCTGAAAACCAAGGTCAACGCCAATATCGGCAACTCCTCCGATTATGGAAATGTCGATACCGAACTGTCGAAGCTGGCGGTGGTAATCGAAACCGGCGCCGATACAGTGATGGACCTCTCCACCGGCGGCAATGTAAATGAGATTCGCCGTGCCATTGTTGCCAAAAGCACGATTGCTATCGGCACTGTCCCCATTTATCAGGCCGGTTTGGAAGCGGCTAAAAAGCACGGTGCCATCGTCAATATGACTGTCGATGAATTATTCGATACCATTGCCGAACATGCTAAAGATGGTATCGATTTTATAACTGTTCATTGCGGGGTGACGCGCGAGTCCGTCGAGAGATTGCAGAAGCAGAAAAGGGTTACCGATATCGTTTCACGTGGTGGCGCCTTCATGATGGGGTGGATGATACATAACAATCAGGAAAATCCGCTTTATGAACACTTTGATAGGCTATTGGAGATTGCAAGGCAGTATGATGTAACCCTCAGCCTCGGCGACGGCATGCGTCCGGGGAGCCTCTGTGATGCTACCGACCGGGCACAGGTTCAGGAACTTATCATCCTCGGAGAACTGGTAAAGAGGTCTCGCGAAGCCGGGGTACAGGTGATGGTGGAGGGGCCTGGCCATTTGCCACTGAACCAGATCGAGGCCAATGTGCGTATCCAGAAATCCCTCTGTGAAAATGCACCCTTTTATGTCTTAGGACCTCTGGTGACCGATGTGGCAGCTGGTTTCGACCATATTACCGGGGCTATCGGTGGAGCGATTGCCGCCGCTGCAGGAACGGATTTTTTATGCTATGTAACGCCAGCCGAGCACCTGTCTTTGCCTGATATCGAGGATGTCAGGCAGGGCATTATCGCCTCGCGCATTGCGGCGCATGCCGGTGATATTGCCAAAGGCGTCAAAGGGGCGATAGACTGGGATAGGAAGATGTCGCTTGCCCGCAAGAACCTCGATTGGGAAGAGCAGGCTCGCTTATCTTTAGACCCGAAGCATCATAAAGAGGTACATGCACAGCACACCACCGGCGGTAAGGCATGCAGCATGTGTGGCGACTTCTGTGCGATGGAACTTACGGCAAAGTATCTGGGTATACCGGTTAAGAAGTGCTAGATATCGGTATTCTCTTAGAGAATTATATGATTGAAAAATCCCTCTCAATCTCCCTTTGCAAAGGGAGAAATGACTAACAGGTTTTGTATTTCTTATTAAAACCAAAAGCAGAAGCCTGTCGAATAATTTGATTTTATCTTTCCGATTGGAGAAGAGTGTATTCTTCCACTTTGGAAAAGGGGAATCAAAGGGGATTTGCCACGATAATTATCTTTTTGAAGCTGCCATTTAGTCGTAGGGACGGGCATTGCCCGTCCGCCAAATACGGAAACATCAGGGCGGGCGACCATTGGTCGCCCCTACGGTTTGACTATCATGCCGGAAACCCGTTTTTCGGGATGAAGCATCTTGGGTGGGGGGGAAACGGCTTCCCTTGGGGGAAGTCCCGGCCAGTCGGGAATGAGGGATAATATAAATCGACCCTCATCCGTCCCGCCGATTTATCAGGCGGGACACCTTCCCCAGGGGGAAGGCATATTCGGCTACATATAGCTAATCAGTATGTAAATCCTTTATAATCTATCCTGTGGAAAAGTCCGAACATAAATCCGATGCAGATAAACTCTATGCCAGCCTGGGGGAATTACCGGAAGCGGTAAAAAATCCTGCGCTGGTGCTTGTCAGCGGTCTGCCGGGAACCGGCAAAACATATTTCTCTAAAGAACTCTCAAAACGCCTGCCTTTCGTAACGCTGGAAAGCGATGCCTTGAGGCGTATTCTCCATACAAATCCAACTCATAGCAAACCGGAAAGCGCACGGCTTTTTGCTGCTATCCATACACTATGCGAGAGGTTAATAAGAGAAGGACACTCTGTAATCGTCGATGCTACCAATCTAACCGAGAAGCACCGGCAGTATTTCTACGATATAGCTGATAGATTGGGTATTAAACTCATAATCGTTTATGTTGAAGCACCGCCTTCGCTGGTCAAAGACAGGTTGGACAACAGGAGGAAAGAGTCAGATAGTAAATCGGACGCAGATTGGAAAGTATATCTGAGAATGAGGAAGGCAGTTGATAAAATCAAGCGCAAGCATTATTCTGTAGATACATCCGTTGATTATACCAATATCCTGGATGAAATAGTCGAAGAAATGCAATACTAATAAACATGGAGATATAGAAAGGGGTTAAAATTGGATATCAAGGTTGTTACCGGGGATATTACGAAATGTGAAACCGGCGCTATGCTGGTGGCGATGTTCGAGGGAGAGAAGCGGTTGGGCAGGGAACTCCGTGCCTTGAACAGGAAATTGGGCAGAACCATTACTGCATCTATCGAGAGAGGTGAAATCAAGGGAAAGCTCGGCGAAATCAACATTTTTCATTCGCCTGGCAAGATGCTCGTTCAGCGTGTAGCAGTGATGGGGCTGGGTAAAAAAGAAGAATTCGAGCTGGATAAAATACGCGGCGCAGTGGCGGAGACCTGCCGTGCGCTCAGGCAGAAAAAGGTTTCAGATATCACCATTCTGGCAAAATCAGCTGCCGACGGCAGGAGATTCTCGCAAGAGGATTATGCGCAGGCGTTAACCGAAGGAGCAATACTCGGTCTTTATGCTTTTAGAAAACATATCACCAGAGAAAATGACTTTACGGAGGTAAAGAAACTATCCCTGCTTTCACCGAAGGAAGATGCAGCTGCCGCTATAAAAAAGGGTAGCAATCGGGGAAGGATAATAGCCGAAGCGGTATGTATGGCAAGAGATATGGTCAATGAGCCTGCCAACTATATGACGCCGACAGCTATGGCGGAAGCCGCTCGTAAAATCGCTGAGGATAATAAACTGGAAATCACGGTTCTTGAACGCGATGATATGCAAAAGTTGGGGATGGGGGCGTTGCTCGGCGTATCCAGAGGCAGTATCCAGCCCCCCAAGATGATAGTTATCAATTACCGGGGTAGAAAGTCCAGCGATATCGATTTAGCGCTGGTCGGCAAGGGGATTACCTTCGATACCGGGGGTATTTCCCTGAAGACTGCTTCTGGAATGGAAGAAATGAAAGCCGATATGTCCGGCGGCGCTGCGGTTATGGCAGCTATAGCGGCTATTGCCCAGTTGAAACTTAAAATCAATGTCACATCCGTCGTCCCTGCAGTAGAAAATATGCCCGACGGTGGGGCTATAAGACCGAGTGATATATTAACTGCTCTTACCGGAAAAACCATCGAAATCATATCCACCGATGCCGAGGGCAGGCTTATACTCTGTGATGCTCTGGGGTATATAAACCAATCGAAGCCGGAGGCAATTGTAGATATTGCCACTCTGACAGGGGCATGTGTTGTGGCTCTGGGGAAGCAGTGCTCAGGCATTATGGGGAATAATCAGTGGCTTGTGGATGAAGTTATCGAATCGGGAACTGAAGCCGGCGAAGCTGTCTGGCAGTTGCCGTTATTCGATGATTACAAAGAAAACATAAAAAGCGATGTCGCCGATATCAAGAACAGCGGTTCGGGCGGCGCCGGCACGATTACGGCGGCTCTGTTCCTCTCGGAGTTCGTAGGCAACACTCCCTGGGCGCATATGGATATCGCCGGAACCAATTTTACCGATAAGGACAGGAAATATTACGTCAAGGGGGGTACGGGAGTCCCTGTACGGACTCTGGTAAATCTGGCGATAAAAATGTCTGGCAAGCGTAAGTAATTGAAATCGCATAGGATTGCATTATTTCATGTAAAGAGCGGGACGTGGTTAAACGAAGCTATTACTGTAGGGCACGACAGGACTGACCATCATCCGTCCCGCCCGATTTATCGGGCGGGACACACCGAGAAATCGGGACTTTGGCAATGACATCAAACCGTACTTGTCATAATGAGTTCGTCGAAACTCAACATCTAAGGCGGAGTGGGGTAATTAAATAGCTTTGTAGTGATTGCTTCGCTTTCCCTTCGGGAAATCTCGCAATGACAATTTTATGTATTTGTTATGCTGAGCCCCAACATGTCGGGACGAAGTCCCGATAAATCGGGATTTCGTTCCTGTCGGAACTCAACATCTGGGATAGGGTAATTAAAAAGAATTACCCAATAAATCTGGATTCGGATAACATATCAGGTTGCAGGTCTGTTGGGATGTAGCGTTATTCAAAAGCGGAAAGGGAATGGTTATGGCAGGCAATAAAGGGTATATCTATATGTTCTCTGGCAAGGGCGGTGTGGGGAAGACCACATGTGCGGCAGCTACAGCTCTGCACCATGCCTCACTTGGGGAGAAAACTCTGGCTATTTCTACGGACGCTACGCCGTCTCTGGCTCATATATTCGAAATAAAAGAAAAGCAAAAGCCATCGAAAGTCATGGATGCTCTCTTTATCGATGAAATCGGAATTCCGGAAGTGGAAGAAATGTGGGATAAAAAATTCGGAAGAGAGGTTTATGAGGTGTTTTCTTCAATGGTGTCTCTGGATTACGATTCGTTCAGAGAGTTTATGTCCTCTATGCTTCCGGGACTTGCCGAAGAGTTTATGGTGGATTATATCAGAGAGCTGAAGCGCAGCGGCAGGTACCAGGCCATAATCTGGGATACGGCTCCACTGGGGCAAACGCTGGCGCTGCTGCATACACCATCGATGCTGGTGGAGCACTTGAAGCTGGCGCCGCGTATCTATACGAATATCAAATTTGGGCAGAATAAAAAAGCATCGATAATGGAAATCATCAAGGGATGGCAGAAACTGTCTGCGGATTGCATGGATTTTCTGAGGGAGGAAGTTCGTTTTACGATTGTAACTATACCTGAGGCTCTGGCTTTTGAGCAACTGGAGGGGGTATTTAAGGAGATGGAGAGGAATGGGTTTAAGATAGGGCAGCTGGTGATTAACAACATCATTCAATCCGACGAATCCGCATTTTTGAAATCCAAAGCAGCGCAGCAAAAGAGGTATCTCGAAATGATATATGAGCGGTTCACGGGCGTCGATATAGTAGAGCTTGCGATGCGTCCTTATGAAATCAAAGGAATCGAGAGACTGAAAGAAATAGAGAAAAGCCTGTTTGCATGAGTGGTGGTTTTTAAAATTACAGGAAGGCAGCAATTGCAACTCTCTTTTCAACTGAGATGTAGATGAGTCAGTCGAATCCATGAAGACCCTGGATTACCACATTATAGCGAGGTTTTTAACATAATATAACCAAATTTATTGTTTTTAAGTGTCAAATCGTTTATCATTAAATCAGTTTTTGGGCATGAGAATAATATTGCTGAATTGAAAAATTTATGTACTCGAAAGAAGAATTAATAAAAACATCGGCATTTTTTAAAGGATTGACACCCGGAGAATCTGAGTCTATAGTCAGGCTTGTTACCGAAAAGAAGTATGAGCGTGATGAAATGCTTTTTATGGAAGGGGAAGCTGCCACCTCGCTTTTATTTTTGGCGTCGGGTGTGGTTAAGCTCTTCAAAACTTCACCGGATGGGAAAGAGCAGATTCTATCTATTGTGAGGCCTGCGGAATCGCTGAACGAAGTGGCTGTCTTTAATGGTGGGTTGAATACATCCAGCGCACAGGCAATGATGCCGGTTGTAGTTTATGCTATCAATAAAAGTGACCTGGATATGATAATGAGGAAATACCCCGTCGTGGCATCTAATGTAATTCACATAATGGCTAAAAGGACCCGGCAGTTGCTATCGCTGGTTGAGGAGCTATCTTTTAAGAGGGTAAGCGGGCGATTAGCAGGCATTCTGCTGGACCATGCTGTAAATGAGGGGGAATCGGGTACGAGATTGACTCAGCGAGATATGGCGGCTATGGCCGGAACTGCTCGCGAAGTTATCAGCCGTTCGCTTAAGGCGATGGAGTCCGATGGTATTATAAGTCTTGATAAACACAGGCTTATTATCAGGGATAAGGAAGCATTGAAGCGAATGGCACAAGTTTCCTCATGAGACCAGGGTCACATACATTCGGCAGGAATAAGATTATAATAAATAGATAATATGGGATAAGGGCTTATGTACTTAATGAAACCTGAAATTGATAAAGAGAAATGCAATGGCTGCGGGCTGTGTGTGGGGGTATGCCTGGAGAATGGCATCATGATAATTAACAGGACCGTTGTCACAATTGCCGAAGTGGAATGCGACTGGTGCGCTCTCTGTGAAGCGGTATGTCCCAACGATGCCATACGCTGCCCGTATCAGATAGTGTTTGCATAAACAGCAATTGCAACCGCTGTAATTGTTGCTTTTCCCCTCTTCCCCCTCTATTCCGAGGTGATGATGCAACTTTCAGCGCATCCCTGAATAGTAAGATATTCCCCCTATTACAAGTTAAAAATGCATTGAAAAGCCATTGCGTATAAATCAAACTCTGCTGTGAAACTATGGCGGGCTTCTTTTAACCCATTAATCTACCGGGGCGGGCATTTCCACTTTATACATGGTATTTTTATAGTTGTCCCTTTGTATCGCCAAAATAGACCAGAAGTAACCCTGTAATGAGACAAAAGTTACATACATATATTTGATGCAGTATTAAACTGGTGTTAGTTAATAATAAAAGGCGAGGTTGGGAAATAGTATGAAAGTACCAACTTGACTGTTAAAGGGGGTAGAAAATGGTTATGTGGAAAGCAAAAAAATGCCCCAGATGCAACGGTGATATGTATATAGATGTCGATGAAGACATATGGTTCGACCATTGTTTGCAGTGTGGCTATATGAGAACTCTGAGGCAGGTATCCTGCAGTAAATGCGGTGAGGTGATTACCGTTAATACAGAAGAGAATAGCCACAGCTATCATTGTGAGCACTGTGGGTATGATGCTGACTTATGCCAGCTGGTTCGTTAAAATCAGGCCATATCTTTCAGGGGGTTTTACTGGACAAAAGCTTTTCCAGTGCAGCAACCTTACTTAAGCCATCTATAGTAATTAATTTTTTCCTGGAGGTATGGCCTTTCAATATATCCAGTCTGTCTTTACTTATACCCAGTAGATGGCTTAAGTAAGTAATGAGCTCGTTATTAGCCTTCCCTTTGACCGGGGGTGCGGCTACCCTGATGTGTAACACATCATTTACCATCCCCGTAATCTCATTCTTCGATGCCCCGGGAAAAATCTGAACGGTTATTCTGGCCTGCATTTCTGTTTGGACTGTGGCTTCCAATGGTTGCTGTCGTATTGTTTTATTTCTCAATCCCTATAGCTCCCTGTGCAGGACGCCATAAGCTATACCGGTGAGTACCATTATAAGGGATACTGCAAACCAGAATGCTGTAGTTACAGCCATCTCGCTGAATTCCCCGATGGCTTCGATAAAAGCCGGGGAGATGTCAACCACAGTGAAGACCGCCATAATCAAGCATAAGACACCAATTGTGGTAAAAGTTGCCGATAATTCTTTCATTTTATCACCTTCCCTGTTTACAATTCCAGAGAATTGGGATATTCTTGTCCTGTACGTGTTCGGATGATATCACCAGTGCCTGAATAAGTCAATAATTGTGAGGTATAAATGGAAGACCTGGCACGTGAAATTGGGATAATGCTTCGGCAGAAGGGGCTGACGCTGGGTTTTGTTGAGTCGGCCACCGGTGGATTGATATCCAAGCTGATTACCGACGTCCCCAATAGCTCGGACTATTACAAAGGCTCTATTATATCCTACAGCAATCAGGTGAAGGTTGATCTTGCCGGTGTGAGGCAGGAAACGCTGGATAAGTTCGGTGCTGTTAGCCCTCAAGTAGCTGAAGAGATGGCACTGGGAGGGCGGAAGGCGCTGGATGTGGATGTATGTCTATCGGATACGGGGATTGCCGGGCCAGGTGGTGCTACAGAAACGAAACCGGTCGGCCTGTTTTATCTCGGGCTATCGCATAAGGGGGGGACATTCGCCCGCAAACTTATTTTGAATGGCAGCCGGGAACAGAACAGAAAAGCGGCGGCTGATGCGGTCCTTTCATGGCTGAAGGAGTATCTCTCCTGTCTGGAATAATAAAATGGCAGAGAATACAGTCGAAAAGCACGTGGTCACCTCATTTTTGGAGAATGGCGGCGACATCCTTATCCTGAAACGCAGCCAGAAGGTGGGCACCAACCGTGGCAGGTGGGGTGGGGTCAGTGGATATGTGGAAACGGTCTGCGATAAACAGGCGCTTATAGAAATAGGCGAGGAAACAGGGTTATCGTCTGGGGATATCGAATTGTTAAAAGCCGGTAGGCCCTTTTGTGTCGGAGGAACGGATGTCAGGTGGATAGTGCATCCATATCTTTTTCATATCGATAACAGAGAAAAGATACGAATCGATTGGGAACATACCGAATTTAAATGGATAAAGCCCGGGGATATTGATAATTATGACACGGTGCCCGGATTGAAAGCGGTACTGGAAAGCATTTGGCAGTTTTGATGCAGGCTTATCTATATGATGTATTCAAGGTATACCCAGTAAACCAGCACGTTGATAATCGTCAGAGGTATGCCGATTCTTATAAACTCCCAGAAAGTTATGGTTACCCCACCTTTCTTCTCTGCGTTCTGTATTATAATGACGTTGCTGGCAGCTCCCAGTATGGTCAGGTTGCCGGCAATAGTGCTTCCAGCTGCCAGCGCCATTAACCCCTGAGCGGCTACTCCCAGGTGTTTGAGCATCGGCAGGTACAGGGCAACCAAAGGTACATTGGATAAAACCTGACTCAATATAACGCTGACAGCAAAGATTATCCCGGTTGAGGTTATATCCATGTTCGTATCTTCTATTGCTGATTGTATGATGTTTGAGTTCCAGACGCTTTGCATCAGGATGAACATCGATGCGAAGAATACCAGGGTAGACCAATCTATCCTTCTGATAATCCCCGGATTCTTAGGCAGGTAACAGAAAACTGGCAATGCGGCAATCAGAGCGATGTAGGTCAATCTAAAATCGATATCCAGCCCCAGAAGAACAGTTATAATCTTGGCCAGTATTAGCAGAACAAGCAGTATTAGTGAGATTCTGGCTACGGTAAACAATTTAGGGTCTCGTACAGGTTCCTGAGTATGAGTGAATGTGCCGCTGTTAAAATACCTGCGGTAGAATAGTCTCAACACCAGGTAGGCTAGAAATAGATTTATTAAAGTAGGCACTGCCAGATATTTCAGGAAGGTTACGAATGGGTTTTCCATCTCTCCGTTAAGAGCTATCAGCAGATTTTGGGGATTGCCGATGGGGCTCATAACGCTGCCGATGGTAACCGCAAAAGCCAGCGCCAAAAGTAATATCTTGGGTTGGGTGCCGGAAGTTTTCGCCAGCGAAAGTACGACCCCGGTGCCGATAATTGCCAGCGTATCGTTCATCAATATTGCCGAAAATATCCCCATACCGAAGAGGATAAAAAGAACCAGGGTATCGAGATTTCTGGCACGTTTGAATAACCTGTAAGAAAGGCTGGAAAGGTACCCGCTTTCTTCCATGGCCTGACCGATGGTAAAAACACCAAATAAAAAGAGCATTACATCGGCATTGATGGATTTCAATGCATCCAGCGGTGAAATCTGGCAGGTTATCAGTACTGCTATTGCTCCCCCCAGCATTATCTGCCAGATTTGCAGCCGGATATTACCAACCTGACGGATAGCTATGAGTAAAAAGACTATCAAAAGGATTATTATCGAAATCATATCGTGTGATAGAATTTAATGAATTATGTCATCATTATACTATAAAGACTTAAATTATCCAGTATAATATATAGTGAACCGACAAACAGGTCACATTGAAATAGCTCTTGTTTGAGAGGAGGGGAGCATGTTAACGGAAGTGTTCGAACAGATATGGGAAAGGGCAGGCGGGAGGTGTGAATGTGCTCGGCAATCTCATAACCACTCTTATATAAGATGTAACAAAAAACTGATCAGGGAGATGCAAGATAAACCGGGTACAGGCGGCTGGAAGCTGTATCAGCATTTTGCTTATGGTGGCAATGATGTCAACGCTTATGCGGTCTATTGCTGGGAATGTTTTCATAAAATAACAAAGGATTAAGGGCTGAACGGGAGTTTATCTTATCGCCCCATTTCAGGATAGCGTCACAGGTTTGGTGGGATAATTCGTTGTAAGTGGTGGAAGTTATTTCAGTCGAGTAACCCTTTTCTTCGAGGTATTTATAATAAAGGAGAGTATCAAGTCTGATTATGCCGAAGCCTTGATAATTTAGCGAAGCAACAGGTGCACTACTTACGTAATCCGAGAAATGACGCTGTCAACTGGAGATTCAAACGATTATCCCCCTATTCAGCCGGCTTCTTTATTTTACTCCCTTCAGTCTTGCAATATATTTATACACTTTTGCATGATGGGAAGCGGAACTCCAATTGTCGCAATAATTCATCAATGTTATACTTTTAAAGATTAAAAATAGAGATAGAGAGGAAATGTTTATTCATGATAAAAAGAATCGATGGCCGTAGCTACGATGAATTGAGGCCGGTCAGGATGACGCTGGGGTATCAGAGCTTTGCGGAAGGCTCGGTGCTTATCGAGATGGGGAAAACCAAAGTGATTTGCGCAGTTAGTGTCGAAGAGAAAGTCCCCAGTTTTTTAAAAGGAAGCGGCACCGGCTGGATTACTGCCGAATATGCGATGCTCCCCCGTTCAACCAGTACCCGGACACAGCGTGATTCGTCCACGGGGAAGATATCCGGCAGGAGCCAGGAGATTCAGCGGCTTATCGGGCGTTCGCTGCGCGGGATTGCCGACCTTTCAGAACTCGGGGAAAGGTCTCTCCTGGTCGACTGCGATGTATTGCAGGCGGATGGCGGTACCCGTACGGCGGCGATTACCGGTTCATATGTGGCTTTATATCAGGCGATGAATACACTGGCTAATATGGGTATCATATCATCCATCCCTTTAAAAAGCGGGGTTGCCGCTATAAGCGTGGGTATCGTAAACAGCAATATTTTGCTGGATTTATGCTATGAAGAAGATAGCAAGGCGGAAGCCGATTTTAATATTGTAATGACCAGCAAGGGTGAATTCGTAGAGGTACAGGGGACGGCGGAAGGCAAGCCTTATTCAAAAGCTACCTTCGATTCAGTGCTGGCGCTTGCCGAAAAAGGCATCCGTCAGCTCTTAGAAATCCAGCAGGAGACCATAGATAAGATAAGAAAGCTGTAAAAAACCTTCCCCTTGGGGAAGGCGTCCCGCCTGATAAATCGGCGGGACGGATGAGGGTTGATTAATATCTTTTTTCCCTCGGTACCGACTGGTCGGGACTTCCCCCGAGGGAAGCCGTTTACATAGCCTTCCCCCTGGGGAAGGTGGCAGTTCCGATTTATCGGAAATGACGGATGAGGGTTGATTTATATTATCACTCAGTCCCGACTGGTCGGGACCGAAGGGGAAGCGGAACATATCATCGATTGAATTGCCGTCATACTACGATTTGGTCGTACTATAATTTATTGATAAATTGAGACTTTACCTCACCCCTTTCAATTTCCTCCTTGCGGAGAGGGGTTAGAGGAGAGGTTTTCTCTTATCTTTATACCCTTATCTGCCCATTGCCAAAAATAATCCATTTATATGAGGTAATCTCTTTCAAACCGAGCGGGCCGCGTGCGTGCATTTTCTGGGTGCTGATTCCCAGTTCGGCTCCCATGCCGAACTGGCTGCCGTCGGTAAAGCGGGTGCTGGCGTTGGCGTAAACGCAGGCAGCATCCACCTCATTTAGAAAACGCATTACCGAATCGTAATTCTCACTGACGATTGCCTCTGAATGCCCAGAACCATATCTATCTATGTGAGCCAGGGCTTCTTCCAGCGAAGAGACCACTTTTACTGCTATAATAAGGGCTAAAAACTCTTTCCCCCAGTCATATTCTTGAGCAGGAACCAGTTTTAACCCATCCTCACTCTTTTTAAGAATTTCCATGGCTTTTTCATCGCAGCGGATTTCGACGGATGCTTTGTTAAGCTCTCCTGCAATTTTGGGCAGGTAGTTTTCGGCAATATTGGCATGTACCAGCAGGGTATCCAGGGCATTGCAAACGGTAGGGCGCTGCACCTTGGCATTATAGACAATAGCTACGGCTTTTTCGATATCAGCTCTATCGTCGACATAAGTGTGGCAAACACCGATGCCTCCGGCAACCACAGGCATGGTAGCATTCTCTTTTACGAATTTAATAAGGCCTGCCCCACCGCGAGGGACTACCATGTCTATCATGTCGGACATCCTGAGCATATCATTCACCAGAGAGCGGTCGGTGTTTTCGATTACCTGTACGGCACCTTCGGGTATGCCGGCTCTTTTTATGGCTTCCTGTACTATTTTCCCCAGAGCCATATTGGAGTGGATGGTCTCTTTTCCGCCTCGCAAAATACATCCGTTCCCTGATTTTATACACAGGCTGGCGATATCCACCGTAACATTAGGGCGGCTTTCGTAGATGGCACCTATAACCCCCAGCGGCACCCGTTTTTTGCCTATTATCAAACCATTATCCAGAGTGTGCATTTCTATAATTTCACCTATTGGGTCGGGGAGAGCTGCAACGGTCAAAACATCCTTCGATATGCTCTGCAGGCGTTCCTTTGTGAGCAGCAGGCGGTCGAGCATAGCGGCATTCATTCCCGAAGCTTCAGCCTCGGTGTAATCGATATGATTGGCAGCCAGTATTTCATCGGCTTTAGCGATTAGATCACCGGCGATATTTCTCAGGGCTTGATTTTTTATCGGAGTGGGAATGCATACCATACGCTTGGAAGCGGACTTGGCGGCTCTGGCTTTATTCTCCAGCTCTGAGGTTATTTTATTCATTTTATGCTCCTTTTTGACCTGCGGCAGTTCTGCTCCCATCTGAATCGCTGCAGTTATTTCTTCAACGGTCATTTCCCTGAAGCATACAGATTGCCCCTTTATCTTGATTTTTATATAATCCCTGTCCGTTCGGTTTTGCTTATCGATTTTCCTGGAGAGCTCGGATAAGCCGTAAATAATACCCGGAAGGCGCAGCTCATTTGCCAGTACATCGATTACAACTGGGATATCGACTGCTTGCTTGAGATTGATAGTAGCCTTTGCTCCCAACTGCGAAAGCAGGTCGCTGACATCGTGCCATGCGATTGGCTCGACCTCGATGGAGAAAGAAAACTCTTCTTTTTGCATCTTGCCTCCCTTCACAAGACAGATTTTTACTATTATGTTTATTATATACTTCTAAAGCGTGCAAAAGGAAATTGACTGGATGAATGATAACCATTCATCCAGAGCTATCGGGAGTCAGTATGGTAATCTCATTTTAAATCTCATTCCTTCAATTTACTCTCCTCGTGTAGAGAAGAGAAGGAGAATTACTGCGTCTTCGTTACTGCACACAACTACACAGGGTCTATGGTTTGACAATAAAAAAATTCCACTCACCCAGAGTCCTGCATGTCGGGCCGAGGAGTTATATGAGCGGAATTTTCCCCACATAGATGCTCCATCCTGACTTGTCAGGATTCTGGCATGGCAATGGAAAACTTCATCTTCCTCTGCTTGTCTGCTTCTTCGGTGGAAACTTGACGGGGGAAATCTTAAGCCTCAAATCACATTGCAAACACCTGTTGGCTTCTTTAACCGCCGCAGCTTCACCGTAGTTACTTTCCACGACCTCGAAGCTGGTTTTTCTTTCTTCGATATCGATTAGAGGTTGTTTTTCACGTGGTTGTGCAGCAAAGCCTCTGATGCATCCGATGCAGTCGCGGGGCTCGATAACTGGAGCCAATTGTTCATCGATAATCCCCTTGCCGCCGAGGTATTTATCTATAGCTATAGCTCCTGCTCTGCCCGAGGCGATGGCTTCAATGATAGTCGCCGGGCCAGTAACGGCATCACCACCGCCGAATACTCCCTCTCTGATTGTTGCCCTGTCTTTACCGACGGGGAGGCGGTTGCCTTTGGCGGCTTCAATATTGAACCCGGGCGGTATGTCTACTGTCTGCCCGATGGCAGAAATAATCGTATTATAAGTTTCAGTGAATTCGCTCCCCTCGATGGGAATGGGACGCTGTCGGCCTGAGGCATCTGGTTCACCCAGTTTCATGCGGACGCACTGGAGTTTGAGCATATTGCCTTCATTCCATATCCTGTGAGGCGCTGCAAGATAAATAATATTAACGCCTTCTTCGATGCATCCTTCGATTTCCTCCTCGCTGGCGGGCATCTCCTTGCGAGTGCGGCGGTAAATCATATCGACCTGTTCGGCGCCGAGTCTTAATGCAGAGCGTGCGGCATCGGTGGCAACATTGCCTCCGCCGATAACAGCTACCCTGCCTTTTGTCTTGACGGGTTTGCCGAGGCTGATATCTCTCAGGAAGGTTACGGCATCTATCACACCTCTGGTATCTTCCCCCTCAACTTCCATTCTGAGGCTCTTGTGCGCACCGATGGCAAGATAAACAGCATGGTACCCCTGATTGAAAAGTTCATCTATAGACTCTATTTTGGTGCTGGTCTTGATGCTGAATCCTGTCTTCTTCATCTCCCATATCTCGGCATCCAGTGCCGACTTGGGCAGCCTGTATTCGGGGATACCAACCTTTAACATGCCTCCGGCAACCGGCAGGGCTTCGAAAACGGTAACTTTGTGCCCGAGTTTGGATAAATAGAAAGCGGCGGTCAGTCCGGCAGGGCCGGCACCGACTATGGCAACCTGTTTTCCTGTTGCAGGTGCTTTAACCATATTATCGCCCCAATTGGTCCGGTCACTTTCAGCGGCAAATCTCTTCAGCCCTTTTATCGATACGGCTTCATTAACGTCTTTGCGTCTACAAACATCCTCACAGGGGTGATTGCAGGCATATCCCAGAGCTCTGGGAAAGGGCACCTTTTCTCTTATTACCGCATGGGCCTCGGCATATCTCTTTTCCGTAATAAATCTTATATAACGAGGAATGTCTATTCCGGCTGGACAGGTGCTGCGGCAGGGAACAAGGACAGATTCTCTATGCTTTCCCTTTTCCAGAATGCCGTTTTTATCGGTCAGGGCTCCGGTTGGGCAGACTTCGACACAGGCTCCGCAAAAGCGGCAATCGGCGTCGGTGAGCGGTTTATCGAAAGCAGTACCTATATGGGTCTCTTTGCCCCGGTTTATAAACGACAAAATCCCCACCCCTCTGAGTTCATAGCAGGCTCTGACGCAGCGCCCGCACAGAATGCACTTGCGCATATCGTGATTGAATAGGGGATTTGAAGAATTAATCGGTGTTTCTTTTATACAGCGCTCGAATCTCTGTTTATCGATGCCGATATACTGAGCAACCGCCTGTAATTCGCAGTTAAGGTTCTGCGAACAGACAAGACAATCATCGGGATGGGATGCCAGTATCAATTCCATTGCGATGCATCTTACCTGATTGATAGCAGGCGTATTTGTTTTGACAACCATTCCCTCTTTTGCCATTGTAGTACAGGAAGTAGGTAAACCACGTATGCCTTCGATTTCGACAATGCATAATCTACAAGCCCCGAAGGGGCTCAGGTCGGGGTGATAACAAAGGGTAGGTATATAGATATCATTATCCAGAGCCGCTTCCAGAATGGTTTTGCTGCTTTCGGTCTTTACATCTTTTCCATTGATATTCAGAGTGATTGTATTCACAGTTTTGCCTCGGATTCAGTATTTTGCCAGCTCCCGACCTGGATGGGTTGTTCCGGAGTTTTTGGTTTTTCACCGCTGACTTTCGTGACGGCATTAAAACGCGGCGGGCATACATCCAGACAATTCCCGCACTTTATACATTTGTTCTGGTCAATGATATGTATAAGTCTTTTATCGCCAGCAATAGCTTCAGCGGGACATCCCCTCTTGCAGATTCCACACCCCTGGCATTTATCGGGAAGAATGTAGAAATTTATCAGGTTTTTGCAGACTGCTGCCGGGCAGCGTTTTTGGTTGATATGAGCCTCGTATTCATCTCTGAAATATCTTAATGTTGTCAGCACCGGATTGGGTGCGGTACCGCCGAGGGCACACAACGAGCCGCCCTGTACCGCTTTTGCCAGTTCCAGCAGCAGTTCTATATCTTCTGGCTGCCCCTGGCCTTCGGTTATTCTGTTAAGTATTTGAAGCATCTGATAGGTGCCTTCGCGGCACATGATACACTTGCCGCAGGACTCGGACTGTGTGAAAGATAGGAAGTACCTGGCAAGATCTACCATACAGGTGCCGCTATCGACGACTATCATCCCGCCGGAACCCATTATGGACCCGGCGGCTGCCAGTTGCTCGTAATCGACGGGCAAATCAAGTGCTGTTTCAGGTAAACAACCGCCTGAAGGGCCTCCAGTCTGAACTGCCTTGAATTTTTTCCCGCCGATGAGCCCTCCCCCAATTTCATATATAATCTCTCTCAATTTAATACCCATCGGGACTTCGACCAATCCGCTGTTGGCAATTTTACCTGTAAGAGCGAAAACAGCAGTCCCTTTGCTTTTTTCAGTACCGATGGATGAGTACCAGCCGGCGCCTTTGTTCATGATGACTGGCACTGAAGCCAGCGATTTTACATTGTTGATGGTGGTCGGTTTTCCCCACAGGCCGGATTGGGCAGGGAAGGGGGGCCGAGAACGCGGCATGCCGCGTTTGCCTTCTATAGAGGCCATCAGGGCGGTTTCTTCCCCGCAGACAAAGGCTCCGGCGCCCTCACTGACGTTTATCCTGAAGCTGAAGCTGGAACCGAGGATATTTTTCCCCAGCAAGCCCCTCTCCTCGGCCTGTTTCAAGGCTATTTTGAGCCTTTTTACAGCCAGTGGATATTCAGCGCGGATGTATATATAACCTTCGCTGGCTCCGATGGCATAGGCTGCGATGGTCATCCCCTCGATAACCGTGTGAGGGTCGGCTTCCATAATACTTCTATCCATAAATGCGCCCGGGTCACCTTCATCAGCGTTGCATATCATATATTTAATATCATTCTGTTCTTTATAGCAGAATTCCCATTTCATCCCGGTCGGAAATCCTGCCCCGCCCCTGCCACGCAACCCTGATTTCTTTACTTCTTCTATTACCTGGAGTGGGGTCATTTCGAGGATTGCCTTTTTTAAGCCGCTATATCCGTCTCTGGCTATATAATCCTCGATCCTCTCTGGATTGATATGCCCGCAGTTCCGCAGGATAATACGCTGTTGCTTGCGGTAGAAGTTTATATCCTTGTAAAGCGGAATTTGTTTTCCGGTAGCAGGTTCTCTGTAAAAGAGCCTCTCGACCGGCTTCCCATTTATCAGGTGGTCTTCAACTATATCCCTTACGTCATCAATGGTAAGATGGGTATAGAAAATCCCTTCCGGTTCGATGATGGCAATCGGCCCCTGTTCGCAGAATCCATGGCACCCCGTAAAATCGACCTTAACATCTTGCAGTCCCAGTTCGGCAACCTCTTTTTCCAGCGCCTGTCGGATTTCATTTGATTTGCCGGATACACAGCCGGTACCTTCGCAGATAAAAATAGTTCGCTGTTTCTTATCTGTCATTATTGGCCACCTTGCTTTCAGTATTCAAAAGGCTGGTTACCTTCTGTGGGGTCATCTGGCGATGTACCTCATTATCGAGCACCATAGTCGGAGCCAAAGCACAGGCTCCGATACAGGCGACAGTTTCCAGGGTATATCTTCCATCGGCGGTCGTTTCCCCTGGCTTTATGTTTAATTCGCGTTCAACAGTATCCAGAATGCGAGCCCCTCCACGGACATGGCAGGCTGTACCCAGGCATACCTTTATCATGTGCTCTCCAGGCTTTTGAAATCTAAATTGGGAATAGAAACTGGCAACACTGTAGATGTCATTTTCGGATATTCCAAGGTAAGAACTGATTTCTGAAATTGATTCAGGGGACAGGTATCTTTCGTTTCCCTGTACCTCCTGGAGAATGGGGATAAGATTCTTCCTTTCGCTAGTATACTTTTTTAATATGTCACCTGTTGTGGTAACCATTGAAGCTCCTCGATATTAATTATTCCGGTGGTAGTATTTTAGATATAGACGAAATTATAGCTTATAAATCATTGCCATACAAAACATTGCTACAAATCGAATAGCATATAAAAAATCTATCCATCCTGCTGGCAGGATGGATAGAGTACCAAAATCGATGTGTTTATGAAACTCGGGTTTTGTTAAGCTATACCCATCCACGAAGCTTCATTGCTTCGACGACGCGTTCGACTGCTCTGACATAAGCTGCCTGACGCATATTAATCTTATATTCTTTACTGGTTTCCAGCACCGAGTGGTAGGCAGCAGTCATTTTCTTATCCAGTTTTTCGCGAACTTCTGCTTCTTCCCATGTGTACATGTAAAAGTTCTGCACCATTTCGAAGTACGATACCGTCACGCCTCCGGCATTGCACAGGAAATCGGGGATAACATGGACGCCGTTCCTGTAGAGGATCTCGTCGGCTTCGGGAGTGGTGGGGCCATTGGATAGCTCAGCGACAATTTTAGCCCTGATTTTCCCCGCATTTTTATCAGTTATACAATTTTCGACCGCCGCCGGAATAAGTATATCGACATCGAGTTCGAGGAGCTCTTCACCTGATATTTTTTTCATACCAGGCAGGTTGCAGACGGAAGAGGTCTGGCTTTTGCATGAGTAAGCCTCCGCAGGGTCAATGCCTTTACTGCTATCCTGGTTGAAAACACCACCCTTGCTATCGCATACGGCCACTATTTTTGAACCAAAAAGCTCCTTGCATAATCTGGCTGCGTGGTAGCCGGCATTGCCATATCCCTGTATGGCAACTGTAGCTTTTGCAAGGTCAATCCCTAAGGCTTTAGCTGCTTCACGGATAGTTATCATGCCGCCTCTGGCAGTGGCATCGCCGCGCCCGGGAGACCCACCTACAGGCAGCGGTTTGCCAGTAATTACGCCGAACTGTGTTTTCCCTGTTATTGCCGAATATTCATCCATCATCCAGGCCATGATCTGGGGGGTGGTATAGACATCAGGTGCGGGGACATCTCTTTCGGGACCGATAAACTGGTATATAGCGCGTATATAAGCTCGGCTTAAACGTTCCAGCTCTCCGGTGGATAATTCCTTGGGATTACAGATAACGCCACCCTTGCCTCCGCCCAGTGGCAGGTCGAGCAGTGCCGTCTTCCATGTCATCCAGGAAGCAAGCGCCCTGACAGTATCGATGGTTTCATCCGGATGAAACCTGATGCCTCCTTTGGCAGGCCCTCTGGCATCGTTATATTGAACTCTGAATCCCTGAAATATCCTGACGGAACCGTCATCCATTTTTACCGGCAATGACACATGAAGTTCCCTCATCGGGGTCTTGAGCATTGTCGTAACACTGGGTGACAATTTTAAAATTTTAGCGCAAGCGTCTATCTGTTGCCTGGCTACTTCGAATGGGTTGATACCTGACATGTTTTCTCTCTCCTTCTTAAATCCCTGCAAAATTTATTAATTAACATAACTTTTTACTTTTTATATCTGTGAAAAATCAACCAGATTTCGATAATCGATAACTGTACTCATGGCATGGTTTTCACTGATGATGCCCGCTTCGACCGCAGCTGCTACCGGGTTTAAACCACCGATGAGCACCACGCCTACCCTGTTTAAATCAATCGGCGTTTCGCAAACCGATTCGCTTACATTCCCTAAAAGAAAGATGCCGCCCAGATTGGCGTCTTTGAGTCTGGCAGATACTTCTTCGGTCAGGGTGCGGCAGATGGCCGGAATTTCTCTGTAATTGGCCAGTATTTCCCCGTTGCCGTCGGCTGCCGCTCGGTTTACAGAAGTCATTTTAGCCCTGATAAATATTTCCGAGGGATCGAGGGAACTGCCTTCGTAGCGAATCAGTTCCACGAAGCGAAGCGGTATGTGGTTTCTTATTTGCAGTATGCCGCCGAATTTGGAGTCTATAGGTATACCTGCTTTAAGCAATGCCCCGTTAACTGCAATACTGCATACGGTGGCCAGGGCGATTTTCCCTTCGGGAACAATGAAATCCCCTATAGATTCGCCTTCTCTGGCTACGGCAACCAGATTACTGAGGCAATAAACCGATTGGAATACTGGTTTCATTATTTTTATGGCTTTATTGAAATCGTCTTTGCGGAAGAGCGATATATTTACTGGAACAAGGCCAGTGCGTTTATCGGGGTCGAAGTTGGTGCGGAAGGCGAGGGTTTCAATCCTGGTGAGTGCGGACCCCACTTTATGCGTAACCATGGCCTTTTTTAGCTCCGATTGTCCCAGTTCTGTAATAACTCTGCCGTCGCGTCTCCCTGCAAGGCTGGTAAGACCTCTTTCATCCATCAATCTGAGGTGGTATCTGACTGCTCTTTCGCTGAGCTCGATGCCCATCTCTTTCAGACGCTTGGCAATTACGGTGGAACCTGCGGGGGTCGGGGAATCCTTCAGGGTATTGAGTATTGCTAATACCTTGCGCTCTACATCCTGGGTTTCGAATCCCATAAAAACCTCCGGTGGATGGTAACCATATGCCGCATATTATAGGTAGAACGAAACCCGATGTCAACCATACCTTGTCCTGCCAAACGGTATGGCTGACATAATAATTACATATCAGGTTAAAGTCCGGTTGTCACCGGAATTGATAAAACCGCTATTAGCTCTATTGTTTATTCATAGGTCCTGAATCTGCGAGAGGTTCCTGTATATCTGGATAAGGAACCCAGCGATTCCAGTTCACCATGTCCATTGTGCCTTCCTTCTAGAATATCGATTGCTTCGTCACGGTAGGCGTCCATAAGGTAGGGGATTCCGGTTACTTTGGCGCATTCTTCTGTAAGCGACATAAGGTCTTTTCTGCTGATTGCCGACAGGTTGAAACAGCGTGCCCCCGCCATTATTTGCTGCAGACCTACTCTTAATTTCTCGCAATAGCTGTATATTCCGATTGCTCCCAGAGGAATATTCTTGATTTCCTCTGAGCCTACAATATCTTTTACCTCTTCGTAGCATACGAATATCTCTTCCGGGGTAGAACCATACTGGCTGACGGTATTAGGCAGTTTATTCTCTTTGATCCAGCTGTCTATATTCTTGCCGACCATACCGGGTATCATCAAGGCTCTGCCCATACATACCGCTCTGGTAAACGGAGCGCCCAGGGCTAGAGCTTTAAAGATGCCATCCTCACTGCTGAATCCGCCGGCAAAAGCAATATCGGGGACTCTTTCGCCCTTATAAGCCAGGCGGTTGCAAAAATCATAGGCGGCAGCATGCAGATAAAGGCTGGGCATGCCCCATTCCTCCATCATGCGCCAGGGACTCATTCCCGTACCGCCGCCAGCTCCATCGATGGTCAGCAGGTCAATTTTTGCTTTTGCCCCCCATTTGATGGCCATAGCGAGTTCGCGCAGTCCGTAGGCGCCGGTCTTTAGAGTTATACGTTTAAATCCGAGGTCGCGTAATCTTTGAACCTCGGCGTAGAAGCCTTCTTCATCTATAAATCCCAGTCTGCTGTGACGCTCGAATTCTTTTAAGGAGCCATCTTTAAAGGCTGCCTGGTTGATAGGGTGCGAGGGGTCAGGAGTAACAATATAACCACGTCTCTGCAGTTCAAGAGCGCGTTCGAGGCTATTTACCTTAATTTCCCCGCCGATACACTTGGCACCCTGCCCCCATTTTAACTCGATTGTGTCCAGTCCATGCTTGCGCCTTACATACTCGGCAACACCCAGGCGGGTGTCTTCTACATTCATTTGTATCAGAATTTCACCATAACCGCTATGGTAGCGGCGGTAGATGTCTATACGCCTGTCCATATCTGGAGCGGAAACAATCTTTCCATTATTATCGAGTTCCAGTTGCGGGTCGATGCCGCAGACATTTTCTCCACAGACAAGAGTGATGCCGCTGATGGCAGCGCCGACCGCGAAGTGTTCCCAGTTTTTACGTGCGATTTCAGTAGAGCCGAGAGCGCCTGTGAAAACCGGCAGGCGCATCTTAACCTTTTTATCCCAGCCATATTCGGTTTCTGTATTTACTGACGGAAAGATGGCAGTATCTGAGTTTCCACTAACGTTATCTGGTAATCCCTTTGCACCCAGCGCATATCCCTGGATGTTAAGATGAGAATAATCGACCGGATAATTCTTGTCTCCTCCGGCGGTGATTTCCCCGAAGGGTCCAGGATATATCAATTCCCGGCTGCGGAAGGTTGCCTTAAATACCTCGCAGTTTCCGGTACAACCATCGACACATCTTGAACATAAACCACTGGATGGAACGACACTTTTGGAACGGTTGGCGCTTTTCGTGGCGTCATTTGCATTGGGTTGTTGTAGATTCATTTTTCTCCTCTCACAAATTAATTTATATTCGATAATCCAATTTTATCGAAAATGCAGATAGCATTTCGATTTTTCGGGTCAGCGACAACTTTGGCTAACGCACCGTTTGTCGATAGCGGCACATCTATAACAGTAATTATGCTTTCAAATGCGGCCATATCGGGCAGGAGGCTTAGCAATATATTCCCTGAATTATGGAAGAAATCGAAATTAAAATCTGACTCTTCTTCATCCGGATAGACTGGCAGATATAATATATTGGATTCAATTAAGTCCTGGAAAAAATGGGTGCCGTAAGATACCTCAGGCCTTTGCCCTGTTTTTTCCCGTGCAACTTCGACCAGCACAGATGCATTATCGATATCTGCATAACCTGTATTTACTCCCAGTTCTATATTGGTGCTGCCCCAGCGTCCAGGTCCCATTAACATTATTTTTTTATTCCTGCCGGATAAGATATCATTAAGTCTGCCGACAACTCTTCCGACACTCTTTTTTATATCCATAGATTCAATTTCGGAATATTTCTCGGGGTCGATATATACAATATAGCCGATATTTTCAATCATCCCTGCATTTATTGCCCTGTTCGAGCGGAAGAGCACCTTTTCTTTTGGCATTTCACGGGGGATGCTAACACAGATGCCGTCCAAAGTTGGCACATGCAATGAGCGACACTGCAGCAGGTTGATTTTAATGTCCTTTTGGCTATCAATCCAGGCAGTGAATTCGATATCTACTGGCTGTTCCCAGGCCTTTTCGAGTTTGTGTAATATATCTCCCAGTATATTAACCAGATTAGTCTCATTTATCAGATTATTGAATGTTAAAACTATATTATTGCCTGCATTGTCATCTGTCTTCACAAACCAGTCTTTTACGAAGCCATCCGCTATTTCCGAAACAAACAGGTTCAGGGAAGGGTAATCGGAATCAGCGATGATTTCTTTAAAGGGTTTCGTATCGAATTTGTTTTCGATGATATTAATAACATCTACCAGGCGCTGCGAATATTTTGCTACTTCGGTTCCTGTTTCTGGCCTTATCGATGGATGGCTTACGGCAATCATTCTTGGATAATCTCCGCTAACACGGTTCACGGCGCGGGTACCAAGTCCAAATACCAGTCGTATCATTCCTTTGCGGGGGTCGATGCGGTCGGTCCATGCAAACAAATTTTGCGAAAAGGCAACGCCTGCCAGGCTGGGGAAAAAGTATTGCCTGTAAGGAGTCCCTGAAACTCTTTGTACGAGTATTGCCATCTGCTCATCGCCTTCGCTGAATCCTCTCTTTTTCCGATATGCCAGGGCGTCGGGATTCAGGGCACTGGCATAAACCAACTTAATGGCTTGTAATAATTTGTTTAGACGGGATTCGGGGCTGCCCTGATTGGCGCAGAATTCGCTGCGGTATTTTCCGGCGAAGGCATCGGTAAAACCGTCCTCGAGCAGACTGGAAGAGCGTACGATTATCGGTGCCTGTCCATAGTAGTCGATCATTCCACGGAACTGCTCTACAATTTCTTCTTTGAAACTCCCTTCCAGGAACCTTCTTTCCAGTTTGGCAAATTCCTCCCATGAGAGGCTGCCTTTCTTTGTCAGTTCGAGGCGGTCCTGAAACAGGTCATTATTGATCAAAAAGGTAAAAAAGACGTCAGCCCCGATATAAAATGAGTCATGCTCCTCCAGTATTTTTGAATAATCGAAGTTATCTTTTTCAGAATTAAGCACACCTCGTGCGAGTAACATCCCGGCAGATTTGCCGCCGATACGTCCGGAACCGATAACACGTTCACGAACCTGGAGCAGATTTTCGAGTGTCAGATATCGGTTTGATAGACGGACTAATTTTTTATGATTGCCGATGAGCATTCGGCATAATATTTCTTTTAATTCCCTGGTTTCGCATTCATTTTCTGTTCCTTCGCCTGTTTCGTGATACTCCAGCAGCCTACGATAAACTGAATCCCATGGGGCGCTGGACTCAGTTCTGATATTAAGCGGCTGTTTGATAGCAGATGAAAGCACCCTGGCGGCATCACCGCTACGAGAAACTGGTTCCCAAATATCGGCATTGATAAGGTGAGGTAAGAACATTTGCGATGAGTAACGGCCGGATACTTTTATGGGTTGAATATATGTGTGACCCTCTACGCAATATACATCTATTAACACCTGGGTGGTATCGCGTATTCGTGATATGGCATTGTTACCGTGCTGCCCTCGCCTGAGAGCGAAGTAGGCAACAGCCTCCAACTGGTACAGGAAGGGGCAGGTAACCTGGAAAAAGTTGGCCAAAAGCTCATCTGTGGCCCATTCATCAACCAGGTCGGAAAGGTTATCAAATACATAGCAACATTTTCTTCCGTGTTCTTCGATTATCCTGTGGACCTCGCCTGCAAAATAATCGAATCCGTATTCCGGGTCGATTCTTATGATATCCAAACCATGCATTGGTTTTAAAATAGGGGAATGAGCAGCGAAGCTCAGATAAACACAGTTATAACATTCTTTAATCGATTGCTCGACAAAGGCCCCGGCAAAATAGGGATAGTCATCCAGATGGTCTACCTGCCACACCACGTTATCTCCGGGGAGCAGCCCCTGCAAGAGGTTATCGAGTTGCGGGAACCCGCTACATATGATATCGGCTGATACCTCTGGGGCATGCATCGATTCATCTTCCTCTTATAATAAAATAGGTATACGGAAACCAATTACCGTATACCATATATTAACAT
>CAZJVO010000012.1:0-4543 GCA_964549815.1 uncultured Dehalococcoidales bacterium
GATTTTCAGTCCGCTGCTCTACCGGCTGAGCTACCTCGGCAGGAGATATAACAGAAAATATAAAATGTTCTGAAATTAAGGCTATTATAGCATATTGTTTTTTGCAAGGCTACCTTAACGAAAACAGGCATTACAGTTTTTAAGAGCATGAAATCCGAACGGGGTATGCAATATCCACATGTAATCAGGTGTTTGGAAAAGGATTTGGACGAAATGCTGAACTTTCTGGATTGTCAGGTATCCCATCGTATTAAAGTAAGGGCACCCATATTATAGAGTGGTCATTCGGAGAAGCCAGAAGAAGAACCAGAACAATGAGCTGTTTTGTCAACTCTCAGTGCATAGACCAAATAAATTTCGGAGTAATTAATCATTTCAACAATAACTGAAAGGATAAAATATTAATCAATTTTACACAAAATATTTGGCATTACCGTAGCCTTTCGTACTATTGACAATCAATGATACCGGTGGTATTATCCTTCGTGCTTTGATATATTGAAACGTACCTGAAGAAAGCTGCAAAGGGGTTTTTCGTCTCCTGCCAGGAGGAAGGCTATGAGCGAAAATCAGGGAAGAAGAGAGCCGGGGCAGCAAAAAGAAGGCAAAGGAGTAAGCCGCCGGAGGTTTGTGGGAGGGGTAGTTGTCGTTGGTGGCCTTGCTTTGCTGGCCTATCTATATAGAGATAAACTCAAGACGTTGTTTATCCCCCCTGGGGACGGGAAGGCGACCGCGGAAACAACAATAGCTGGAGGTACAACCACCAGAACCACAACCACCGAGGGAACAACCACCAGAACTACTGAGATTATCGAAACTACCGAGGCCATCACAACTACTACCACTACAGGAACAACCACAACTGCCAGTACTACCTCAGGCACAACTGCAACAACATCAGAAACCGTAACAGCCACCACATCAGTGACACTTACAGCGCCTGAAATGCCTTCAGAGATGCTGCGTCCGTATCTGACCATAAGAATCTCAGGACTTACCCACGGCAGCGGGGGCTCACCAGATGTACTCGATATTTTTCTGGTGAACGGTGGTTATGGAGCTTCCACGGCTTTCTTTGACATATATGGGTGGCAGGCACCATCGGGAACAGGAACAATAACAACAAGAACGGCTTCACGGTCCGGCAAAGCGAGAAAAGTTTTGGAAAGCGAACCTGACATCTTTCCACTATCATTCCCCAGCAGCAGATGCATTTTCCTCACCAGAGAGATGATAGCTCTACCACCCGGGGCTGCTATTGCACGCAGTGTCAGTCTTGACCGCAGCCTCATGGATGGGATATGGGGCATACTCTATGACCCGATACTTGACCCTGCCATGTTCACTATCTCCAATGCCGATTATTTTGCTACCGACGATGGACAGCGGAAGTATATTTATTGCGGAGTGTAGGAGGAGATATGCCCAAGTATGCGGTACATGCTATTACAATGGAAAAGGCTGCGGAGAAACTCCCCGCCTATGGTGGAACCCAACAGGCAGATATTCTGCTCAACTACCGTAATCTGGCAGTAGCCGGCGCCCTCGGGCCGGACATCTTTTTCTG
Organism: uncultured Dehalococcoidales bacterium; assembly: GCA_964549815.1. Lineage (GTDB taxonomy): Bacteria > Chloroflexota > Dehalococcoidia > Dehalococcoidales > UBA5627 > UBA5627. The sequence goes on from CAZJVO010000012.1 coordinate 1,568, forward strand.
GGCTCCTGACTATACTATCTGCCAGGTTCTGCTCAAGGTCTTTGAAGCCTGGGACTCGCTGGTCAAGATATACGATGAATCTGTCATATCCGATATTGCTGATGCAATAAACGGAATCAAGGATGCTGTCGGCGATGTAATGGAAGCCACTATCGGCCCATCCTATGACCTGATAATGAAGGTAGTTGAGGAATTTAAAGAGACAACTGCACTTTTTGAAGAGACCATAAAGTATGGTGCCCTCTCGATAGCTCTGGGGGTAGATAATCTTATTGCCGATACGCGAGACCTGCCCACAGTAACACACCGCATCTTTGACATGTTCAAACCACCACTGCAGGACGGGAAGCTTGAGGCAGACTGGTACTGGTTTGATATGCTCCATTACCGATATGTCGGTGATTTTGCCGGGAACCTCTTGAAAAATGCCACCCAGCCGGAGCAGAAAGCCTATGCTTATGGCTACCTGACTCACATTGCTACCGACCTGGTAGGCCATGGTTACGTTAATCAGATTGTCGGGGGCCCCTATCGCACCCACGTACAGAGACATGTGGTAATGGAAAGCTTTCTGGACACGTGGGCACTTTCAAACTACAAGAGCAAAGACATCGCTACCGAGCTGGTTAGTTATCTGGACCTGCCGGAGAGCCTACCCGGCGGGGTGATTGATATGCTCTACAACGCCTTCTTAAACGCCTATCAGGGTAAGCCACACCCGCGTCTCATGGGCGGTGAGGGTTTTTTAAGCAGAGATGACATAGTGACTACCTATTCACTCTTCAGCCGCATCACCAGGCTAATGGAGAGCAAGATAAGAAAGCCCGAGGAGCCGTTCTCAGAGGTGATGCAGATACTTGAAGACGCCTTAAGAGATTTTAGCCCTCCCCCCACGCCGCCCGACATGTTTGAGGGTGATTGCAGTGTCTGGGACTTCCTATCCTTTGGCATCACCGAAAAGTCAAGGGATTGCTATAAGAAAGCAGTAGAGGCGATTGAGGAGTTCTTTGAATATCTTGGAGAACTTTTGGAGTGGACATTTGAAAGTATCAAAAAGATCTTCGAATTTCTTATAGCTTTACCGACCACAGCTATCGTGGCTGTGGTGCTGGGACTGCTGTATATTATACAATTGAACATTTATAAGGTTCTGAGCTCAATGAGAGACTATCTGGCACTCAGCGGTATTCTCTATCCCTCTATAGAGATGGTCTACACCGCTCACGGAAGAAACCTGCTGCTACCCTGTGCTTGCGGCATCTCAGATGATTTCCCCCACACCTACTATAGCGGGAGTTGTCTTATGTGCCCTGATTCCCCGCTAGAACTCCCACAGACCATCCCTTCATGGTATCAGTTGATTATTGAGGGAGATAGCGCCAACGAAGCACAGGTTAAGGCACTGATGCAGACTCTTATCGGTGGAGTTATTGAGACCACACCGCTTAACCTGCAAGCACTTGGAGCTTACGCTGCAGCCGCCAGTCCTGACGCTACTCGAGGGCTCTACCTCAGTCTGAGCAGTGGTTCTGCTGGCAAACCGCAACAGGGAAGTCCACAGGAGATTGGCAGTGCTGCCAATGTTGCCGCCTGGATGATTACCAATCCGGATAATCCCATCACCCTTACCAACTGGAACCTGGATTCTGACCGTGGCTATGCCTATAAGCAATGGAACGGTAACATCCCCAGCCCTCCCAACCAGACTATCACCGACGAGAGATATATCTGATAGAGCAAGCTAAAAAGACAAAGTTTATCACCGTTTACGTTTACGCATGCATCTTTATCGAGCAGGAGTAGAAATATTCAATTGAATTGTTACCCTTATGAGATTGTCGCTCTGACACTATTTATCGCTGTCTTCTGTAAAAGGTAACGGCTATCAACATTTTCACAGGTACTGAAAGCCCCACAGTATAATCGGTTTGAATACCGTTTGATTCGAAAATCATTACGCAATGTATTTACATGTCCTCCCCGTACTTCGAGGGGCTGCTGTTCAGTTTGATAAACTGATATCCCTTAAGTATAATGAATAGCATATAATTAGATGGTGGAAATTCATCAGTAGCAAACCGTTAGCAAATCGTTGTTATGTAAATTATAGACCATCCAGCAATTGCCCCATTTTAGCTATGTTTTAAGCATTTGGAGAGGTGTCCGAGTGGTTCATGGTGCCGCTCTCGAAAAGCGGTCTTCACGTAAGTGAAGCGTGGGTTCGAATCCCACCCTCTCCGCCATCAATTTCAATTCTCCCAAATACTTCGATATAAGGAAAACCCATGACGAAAATACTGGATGAAATCAGGAACAGGCTAAAAGAAAACAGCGACGAAAAGACCCGCGAAAGCGGTACACGCTTTTTTAAAGAACAGGTGAAATTATACGGCGTTAATACCGCTCTTGTTGAAAAAATGGGAAAAGAGTACTTCAAAATCATAAAGAAAGATAAAAATAAAACGGAAATATTTGCCCTGTGCGACGAGCTCTGGCAATCCGGATACATGGAAGAATCCTTTATCGCCTGCAACTGGGCTTACTCGCTTAACAAGGAATACGAGGAAACGGACTGGCATATCTTCGAAAAATGGGTAAAAAATTATGTCGGCAACTGGGCATCATGCGATACGCTTTGCAACCACACCATCGGTTCCTTCGTAGAAATGTATCCGCAATATGTAAATGAATTGAAACAGTGGGCCAAATCCGCAAACAGATGGGAAAAACGCGCCGCAGCGGTAACCCTGATAATACCTGCCAGAAAAGGGCTGTTTTTACAAGACATCTTCGAGATTGCAAATATATTGTTGCAAGATAAAGACGATCTGGTGCAAAAGGGATACGGCTGGATGCTGAAAGCCGCCAGCCAGGCTCAAGAGAAAGAGGTTTTCAACTTCGTTATGGAAAATAAAGAAACCATGCCCCGTATCGCCCTGCGCTATGCAATTGAAAAAATGCCGCAAGAACTGAAAG
>CAZJVO010000012.1:4643-26314 GCA_964549815.1 uncultured Dehalococcoidales bacterium
ATGCCCCGTATCGCCCTGCGCTATGCAATTGAAAAAATGCCGCAAGAACTGAAAGAAAAAGCAATGCAAAAGTAGGCCAGTCAAAACAAGAAATAGAATATTATAAGTTCCTTGCAATTATTTAACTTAACTGGATTTAAGATATAAAATATACTACAATATACCAGACTTATTTCTTACCTTAATATTTCGGATCTGGAGAGGTGCTGGAGTGGCCTAACAGGCACGCCTGGAGAGCGTGTGTCGGGGTAACCTGACCGTGGGTTCGAATCCCACCCTCTCCGCCATTTTCACAAGGTCATAACATTCATTAAATATCAAGGTTGCCAATCAAATAGCTGCAGGATTTTTACAATATTATTCCCTGTTGTGCTAGAATGTAACCACTTTGACTAATAACAACAATAAATACTGGCATGGTTTTAACCTCATTCCAGGTATCGGCAGAGTAAAGTTCACTCAAATTGAAAACTACTTCGGCGATATTGAAAAAGCATGGAATGCCAGCCTTGATGAATTCAAAAAGGCGGGGTTGGATGATAATACCATCAATTCTATAGCACAATGGAAACCCAGGATATCTCTCGATGCCGAATTAGAAAAACTGGAAAAACACAATATCCAGGTTTTTAACTATCATGAAGACAGTTACCCTTTCCGCCTGAAGGAAATACATGATTTCCCACCCCTGATTTATATCCGAGGAAGTATATTATCCGCAGACGAATATTGCCTGGCAGTCGTCGGAACGAGAACACCCAGCGTCTATGGCAGACAGTTGACCGAAGAAATAGTAACGGAACTGTCGCAAAACAAGATAACCATCATCAGCGGATTGGCTAAAGGCATCGATACCATCGCCCACCAATCAGCACTTAATGCCGGTGGCAGAACTATTGCGGTGATGGGCGGAGGGCTTGATAGTGTTTACCCGTCGGAAAATACCAATCTTGCTCGCAGTGTAATAAAAAACGGCGCGATGATAGGCGAATATGCTCCCGGGATAAAGCCGAAGCCGGAGAATTTCCCGCGCCGCAATCGTATAATGAGCGGCTTGTGTCTCGGTGTACTTGTAATCGAAGCTGGAGAGACCAGCGGTTCGTTGATCACAGCGCATCTGGCATTCGAACAGAACCGCGAGGTTTTTGCCATTCCCGGCAGCGTGCTTTCGCCTGCAAGCATCGGCACAAATAAACTCATCATGGAAGGAACAGCCAGGCTTGTACGTAATGCCGGCGACATATTACAGGAGCTTAATTTAACCGCAGTTGCCGAACAGTTGAATGTCAAGGAGGTTATCCCTTCTTCAGATACCGAAGCGCTCATTCTTAAGAATCTGGGGGCTGAACCAAGGCATATTGATGAAGTCTGCCGTGCAAGCGGTCTGCCTGTATCCACCATCAGCAGTACTCTGGCTATGATGGAACTTAAAGGCATGGTAAAGCAAATAGGTTCGATGAATTACGCTCTTTGCCGTGAAATACGGGAAAATAAAGAAGTATATAAGATAGAGATTAACTAAATGAAAAACAACCTTGTAATCGTAGAATCACCAGCCAAAGCAAAAACCCTGGCTAAAATTTTAGGAAAGGGCTATACCATAAAAGCCTCCCTTGGACATATCAGGGATTTACCCAAAAGCCGTTTGGGGGTGGATATCGATAATAATTTCGAGCCCAAGTATGTCGTCGCCAGATCCAAAAACAAAATCGTAAAGGAACTCAAGGACGCTGTCAAAACAGCCTCTACCATTTATCTGGCAACAGACCCTGACCGCGAAGGGGAAGCAATTGCGTGGCATCTTGTCGAGGCTATAAAACTAAACGGCGATAAAATATACCACCGCGTTACTTTCCATGAGATAACACCTGACGCTATCAACCAGGCTTTTAAGTCTCCCCGCAAAATCGATATGCAACTGGTCAACGCCCAGCAGACACGCCGAATACTGGACAGACTGGTAGGATATAAGCTCAGCCCACTGTTATGGCGCAAAGTCAGAAAAGGATTATCAGCCGGAAGGGTTCAATCTGTGGCTGTAAAAATTATCGTGGACAGAGAGAGAGAAATCAATGATTTCGTCCCTGTCGAATACTGGACTATCGAAGCCGAATTATTAAAAAATCCTGCCGGCGATACCAAACCTTTCCGAGCTATGCTGGTTAAAAATGGTGATAACAGTAAAGCGGGAATCAAGAACCAGGATGAGGCAAAAGCCATCAAGGAAGAGCTTGAAAAAGCCGATTTCACCGTCAGTAAGGTCAGCACCAAAAATACACCCCGCCAGCCTGCTCCACCCTTCATTACCAGCACCCTGCAGCAGGAAGCATGGCGACGCTTTCACTTCACTGCAAAGATGACCATGGCAACGGCACAACAACTATATGAGGGGCTGCCGATAGGCGAAGAAGGAAGCGTAGGCCTGATTACATACATGAGAACTGATTCTACACACGTCGCTCCCTCGGCACTGGTAGAGGTCAGAAACTTTATTAATGAAAAATACGGGGCGGAATACCTGCCGGCACATGCCCGTTCTTTCTCCCATAAAGTTAAAGGAGCACAGGAAGCCCACGAGGCTATACGACCGACTAAAGTCTGGAGGACGCCCGCTTCAATAAAGCAGTATCTTAACACCACTCAATACAAGATATATAATCTAATATGGCAAAGAATGGTAGCCAGCCAGATGGCAGAAGCTACTTTTGAAAATACTACTATCGACATTGATGCAAAATGCAATTTATCCCGAAACAGATACCTGTTCAGAACAACAAGCTCGGTAAATATTTTTCCCGGGTTTACAATCCTTTATACTGAGGGGAAGGATGACGATGAAGAAGATAAATCTCCCGCACTTCCTGAACTGGTAAAGGGTGACAATTTAAAACTTATGGGACTTTTCGATGAACAGCATTTTACCAAGCCTCCTTCACGCTATACGGAAGCCACACTCATAAAAACACTGGAACAATGGGGAATCGGCCGCCCCAGCACCTATGCCCCCATTCTATCTACCATACAGGAGCGCGAATATGTAACCAAGCCGGGAGGCTATTTCAAACCGACAGAACTGGGATTTATTGTAAACGACCTTTTATACCAGCACTTCCCCAATATAGTCAATATAGATTTTACGGCCCATCTTGAAAACAACCTGGATAAAATTGCCAATGAGAATATGGACTGGATACAGGTAGTTAAAGAATTCTATGAGCCTTTCAATAGCGACCTCCAGAAAGCTGCTGAAGTAATCGAAAAAGTTAAACTGGCAGATGAAGAAACGAATGAGTCCTGCCCTTTATGTGGTAAGCCTGTTATCATCAAAGTTGGGCGTTTCGGTAAATTTATGGCCTGCAGTGGATACCCCGATTGTAAATATACCAGTTCAATCAAAATAAAGACCGGGGCTAAATGCCCGGATTGCGGAGGAGATATAATAGAAAAGCGCAATAAAAAGAAACGTGCTTTTTACGGCTGCAGCAATTATCCTAAATGCAATTTTGCTATAAATACCATGCCACTGCCCCAGCCATGCCCGAATTGCGGAGGACTGGTTACCGTATACAGGGCTAAATGGGCGAAGTGTACCAAATGCGATTATAAAAATAAACTTCAACAGGATTAAACCCATGCAGGAAGTATTTAATCGGTATATCAATTATCTGGTTGCGGAGCGTAACGTATCGCCTTATACGGTGCGCAATTATACCAGTGATCTGGTGGGCAATTCCAAGCGCGGTACAGCAAAAGGATTTTTCCAGTTTTTAAGGCTCAGAAACATAGAATCGCTGGATAAGGCAGACAAATGGGTTTTACGCGATTACCTGGCATATTTGTCCAATCAGGGGATTGCCAAAGCCAGTATTGCACGAAAACTCTCGGCCATACGTTCTTTTTACCGCTTCCTTGCCAGGGAAAATATCCTGGATACAAACCCGCTGGAACACTCCACCTCCCCCAAATTGGACAAGCGGCTTCCTGAGTTTTTAACAATCGAAGAGGTTATACGGCTACTGCAAGCCCCGAATTTATCTACCCCTCAGGGATTACGCGACCGTGCATTGATGGAGTTGATATATGCTTCCGGTTTACGCGTAAGCGAACTGGTCAGGCTCAATATCGATAATATAAATATGGAAAGCCGTGAAATACGCGTCTGGGGCAAAGGCTCCAAAGAACGCATTGTGCTGATGGGAGAACTCGCTGCCACCGCCATCAACAATTATCTGGCCAATGGAAGACCAAAATTACAGGTTAAGGAGAGAGGGGATGAAGCACTATTCTTAAATCGCGATGGGAAGAGGCTTACTGACCGCATGGTGCAGATATTAATACATAAATATGCAGAGTTAGCCGGTATTGATAAAAGTGTACATCCCCACCTGTTGCGTCATACTTTTGCCACACATATGCTGGATGGTGGAGCTGACCTGAGGGTGGTGCAGGAACTGCTGGGGCATGCTAATCTGTCTACCACGCAGATTTATACCCACGTAACCCATAATCAGGCACGCAAGGTATATCTCTCCGCACATCCTATGGCAAAACTTGAAGGAAAGATTGATGAAGATAAAAAAACGAATAGCTAAACTCAGGAAAATGCTGGATAAAATGGGTGCGGATTCCGTTTTAATATCCCAGCCCGAAAACCGGTACTACCTGTCGGGTTTCAACGGGTCGGATGGCTATTTACTGGTTACACAAGATCAAATGATACTGGCCATCGATTTTCGTTATGTCGAGCAGGCAAAAAAGCAATCCCCTGATTTTACTATATTCCAAACGACGGGCAGCATCAGCAAATGGTTCCCTGAAATACTGAGTAGCCTGAATATTCATACACTCGGCTTTGAATCTGCCGATATAAGTTTCGAAAAATATCAGATTCTTCATGATACGATTGAAAAAGCAGGAATAAAGTTACAAATGGTCCCCTTGAAAAACACTATCGAAACTATAAGGAGCGTAAAAGAACCTGAAGAAATCGCCTGTATCAGGCAAGCGGCTGAGATAAGCGATAAGGCTTTTTACCACGCCAGGGAAATTATTCATGCAGGAATGACGGAACTGGAACTGGCATGGGAACTGGAGAAAACCATGCGTGAAAACGGCAGTCAATCCATGCCATTTGAAATAATTGTAGGTTCCGGCCCTAATGCAGCCCTACCTCATGCCAGACCCTCAGAACGAATTATTCGGCAGGGAGAGCCCATTGTCATCGATTTCGGGGCAAGAGTAGAAGGATACTGCAGCGATATAACCAGGACATTATGTCTGGGAAAACCCGATGCAAATTTTAACAAAATATACTCCATCGTACTGGATGCCCAGATTACAGCTATTTCGAATATTGTTAACGGAACTACAGGCGCACAGGGAGATGCATTTGCCAGGAGCATCATAGAGGAAGCAGGATATGGAGAAGCATTCGGACACAGCCTCGGGCATGGCGTGGGCTTAGCTCCCCATGAAAAGCCATCGCTTCATAGAACATCGGAGGAAATCCTGACCGAAAACATGGTCTTCACCATAGAGCCGGGGATTTACCTGCCGGGGTGGGGAGGAGTCAGAATAGAGGATACAGTCCTGATAAAAAATGGTAAAATAAGCGCACTTTCACAATCGATTAAATAGTGCTATAGGAAGATTATATGTTAAGCGGTTCAGAATTGAGAAAAGGAGCCTTTATCATCTTAAACGATAAGATTTATCAGGTTATCGATTACAAGCATATAAAAATGAAAAGAACGGCACTGGCTCATGTAAAACTGCGAGATATTGTCGGAGGGCATACTATCGAACAGAGCTTTCAGGCAGATGATAAAATCGTTCAAGCCAATCTGGATACACGTTATATGCAGTATCTTTACAATGACAGCGGACTTTATTATTTTATGGATACGGGGAACTTCGAACAGCTCGCTGTTAATGAATCTCAAATGGAAGATTCTACAGGCTATCTGAAAGAAGGAATGACTGTAGAAGTATCGAGCTACAAAGGGAAGGTCCTGGGAATAGAAATCCCCGTCGCCGTTGAGCTTGAAGTTATCGAGACAGAGCCAGGATTTAAGGGTGATACCGCAACCGCAGGAACCAAGCCCGCCAGGCTGGAAACCGGAATCAGTATACAGGTACCGCTCTTCGTCAATACAGGAGATATAGTAAAAGTGGATACCAGGACAGGCGCTTATCTGGAAAGGAAAAGCTAATATTATGCTCAAAGCAGATCTGCACACACATACCCTGTATTCTCCGGATTCCAATAATTCTCTGGACGATATAATTAAACAATGTCTAAAAATAGGCATAAATTGCCTTGCAATATGTGACCATGGGACGGTCGAAGGGGCATTAAAATTACAATCGATAGCGCCCTTTAAAATAATTGTTGCCGAAGAGATTTTAACCCCTTACGGCGAAATAATGGGCATGTTCCTCAAAGAGACAATCCCCAGCCATATTTCTCCTGAAGAAGCAATTAAAAGGGTAAGAGAACAGGGTGGACTTGTATGCATTCCGCATCCATTTGATAAATTTCGTTCCTCAGCCTTTCAGCGAGTCCACCTCGAACCGATAAAGGGGCATATAGATATTATTGAGGTTTACAATGCCAGAGAACTTCCCTTCCAGAATCGTAAACTGGCACTCGAGTTCGCTCAAAAGAACAACTTCAAAAAGAGTGCGGGCAGTGATGCACATGCAATCTCTGAAATAGGCAAAACCTATATCGAAATGCCCGATTTCGATGGAAAAGAAACCTTTTTAAAAGCGCTTGACCAGGGAAAAATCGTTGGCCACTCATTAAGCCCGCTGGTACACTTCACCAGCGTTAAAAATAAAATCAAGAAACGGTTGAAATAAATGTATCATTTCGGCTGGTTCTCGACAGGCAGAGGTAAAGGTTCAAGGGAGCTCTTTAAAGTTGCTTTGAACGGAATAAAAACCGGGCAAATAGGCAACGCTGATATTTCTTTTGTCTTTTGCAGCCGCGAGCAGGGAGAATCACCCGAAACCGACCAGTTTATCGAGCTTGTAAAAAGCAGCCGCATTCCGCTTATCTGCTTCTCATATCAAAAATTCAAGGGTGATAGGTTGGATAACACTGTAGACGAACCATTACCCGAATGGCGGCTCGAATACGACCGGCGAGTAATGGAACTGCTGAAGGATTTTCACCCTGACCTGTGCGTGCTGGCAGGCTATATGCTCATAGTAGGGAAAGAAATGTGTGAAAAGTATAATATGCTCAACCTTCACCCCGCCGCCCCTGGAGGGCCGAAAGGAACATGGCGAGAGGTTATCTGGCAATTGATTGACAGCAAAGCCAGAGAAACGGGAGTGATGATGCACATGGTTACACCGGAACTCGATAAAGGCCCGGTTGTAAGCTACTGCATTTTCCCGATAACAGGAGACCCATTCGACCGATACTGGCAAGCTATCAAGGGGAAGACAGCTACCGAAATCAAAGAAAGCCAGGGTGAAGATAACCAATTGTTTAAAACTATCCGCGAGCACGGATTAAAAAGAGAGTTCCCTCTGATACTGACCACTATGGCTGCTTTCAGCTCTGGTAAAGTGACTATCTCCTGTGGCAAGGTGCTCGATTCGCAGGGGAATCCGATTAGCGGCTATAATCTCACACGGGAAATTGAGAAGCTGTTGAAAGATAAAGATTAACTCCCTCTTGATTTTTCACATCTTATATATATTTTTCAAACCGACCGGAAGCAAAATGCCTAAAATCGCCTTTATGTAATCTAATCGATAAAACACCTTCATCTGGTATAGTATCTACGATTTCAGATTGGATACTCAATTCTGGTAAAAACATGCGGACGCTCTGTTTGCCCCGCTTAATCAAAGTTTAAGACTAACTCTTCTGAAATGGAGCAGAGAGTATATAGGGGCTAACTTTATTATCCCAATCGACTTCAACTACCGCAGCCAAAAATTGAGGCAATTCCTTCAGGGCATCTTAATCTCTTTCATAAAACAAAACCGGCAGGATATCATCTATCCTGCCGGTATCGATGACTTAAATACGATTCCGATTTATTTTTTATCCTCACCTTGTTTGGTTAATATCTCATCTATTAAACCATACTCTACAGCCTGCTGCGGATTGAGATAGAAGTCGCGGTCGGTATCATGGATTATTTTATCCATAGGTTGACCGGTATTGGTGGCCAGTATCCCACGTATCAAATCCTGCAATCTCATTATTTCGCGGGCTGCAATTTCTATATCGGAAGCCTGCCCCTGCGCACCACCCATCGCCTGATGCATATGTATGGTCGAATTGGGCAAGGCAAATCTCTTGCCTTTGGCACCAGCGCTCAACAAAACAGTAGCCATGCTGGCAGCCATACCGAGGCATATGGTCGAAACATCAGGCTTGATTAAATTCATTGTATCGTAAATAGCAAGCCCTGATGCAATAACCCCACCTGGCGAGTTAATAAACAACTGTATATCTTTATCCGGGTCTTCTCTCTCCAGAAACAGAAGCTGAGCAATGATAACATTGGCTACCTGGTCGTTTATCTGCGTCCCCAGGATTATAATACGCTCTTTTAAGAGCAGTGAATAGATATCATAAGCCCTTTCACCTCTTGCCCCGCTCTCAATAACCATAGGAATAATATTCATTGGATTCTCGTACATTGTCAGTACTCCTTTCTTTTATATTATTAGCTATTAGACGAATTGTTAGCCTGAACAATTTCTACCAGTCTTTTAATAGTTTTCCTCGCTCTTACCATGCTTTCGACATTGAGCCGATTATTTTCCTCCTGCATATACTGGCGGTATTCGTCCTTTCTCGGCCCTGCATCCTTTATCATCTCCTCGATTTCGGCATCTATTTCCTGTTCGGTAACAGTAATTTCTTCCACCCTGGCCACCTCGTTTATAACGAGAGTCCATAGCACCCTCTTTTTAGCCAGCGGCTTGCCATTTTCTCTTAATTTGGCTTCAGGCATCTGTTTCATTTTTTCATCGAATTCTTTCTGGTCTCGGCATGTCGACATCAGTTGCTGCTTGTATTCTTCGATCAAACCCTGTAATTCCATATCTACCATAATAGGAGGATATTCCAGTCTGCTGCTCTCAATTAAACTTTCAACGACCTTTTCCTCGAACTGTGCTACAGCATTTCGCTCTTTTTCACTTTTCATATTCAAACGGATGCGTTCTTTAAGAGCATCCAGCGATTCAACTCCGGGAGCAATCTTTTTGGCAAACTCGTCGTTTACCTCAGGCAGTGATGTTCCCTGAACATCATGTATCGTAACAGTAAAATCTACCTGCTTGCCTGCAACCAGTTTTGTTTCATAATTCTCGGGGAGTGTCAATTTAAACTTGGACTCTTCCCCCTTTTTCATCCCAATTATTTTATCAACCAGGCCGGGAATTTCCTTGGCGAATTCAGAATTCACCTCAAATTTGATGCCTTTATTACGGATAAAAGGCGATTCGTATATTTCCCCGATTACATCAGCCGTAACTACATCGCCTTCCTTTATCGGGCGATCCGAAACATCGAAATGACCTCCGTATTGCTTGCGCAGATTTTCTATAACTTCATTGACTTCTTCATCACTCACTTCCAGCGAATCAGGCTCTACCTTTATATTTTTATAATCCCCAAGCTCCACTACCGGCTTCAGGGGCACAATCATTTCAAATTTCAAAGGCTCGTTCTGCAAAACTCTTACCATCGGCTGCATTATAGCCTCGATATTCTGTTCCTTAATAACCCGGGAACAGGTAGCAGGCACCATTTCCTTAATGGCATCTTCCAGCAGTTTTTCCCTGCCGACGTGCTTTTCCAGTATTTCTCTCGGCGCATTACCTTTACGGAACCCCGGCACTTCTGTTCTTTTCACCAGCCGTTGATATACTTTTTCCATATATTCTTCTATCTCAGAAGCTTCTGTCTCCACAGTTAGATAACTCATACGGTTTTCCGTCTTATCAAGTGTTGCTTTCATTCTTACCCCTTTATATTATTTTATTCTTTAACCTTTTCATCTACCAGTTTGATATGCAATACATCGATATCCTCCTGGCTAACAACATCCGGAGCGTTAAAACACAAATCATACGCATTCTGATTTTTGGGAAAGGGAATCACATCCCTGATACTACTTTCCCCTGCCAGCAGCATAAGAAAGCGGTCAACCCCAATAGCAATTCCTCCATGCGGCGGTGCCCCATAGCTAAAGGCTTCAAGCAAATGGCCGAACAGCTGGTCTATAGATTCATCAGTATGCCCCATTATCTTAAAGACTTTTCTCTGCAATTCGCTGTTATGAATTCTTATGCTTCCGCCACCTATTTCATATCCATTTAATACTATATCATAACTCTGGCTGAACACTTTTTCAGGATGGGATTCAAGAATCGAAATGTCTTTTTCTCTGGGGGCAGTAAAGGGATGATGCATCGACTCCCAGCGATTGGTTTTGGCATCCCAGTTGAACAATGGAAAGTTTACCACAAAACAAAAAGCAAATAAATTGGGGTCGGCCAGTTTCAAACGATTGCCCATCTCCAACCGCAACCTGCCAAGTGCGTTACCAACGGTTTCGTCATCACCGGCAGCTATCATCAGCATATCGCCAGGATGCGCATCAAGTCGTGCTGCCATCTGTTTAACCTGTTCCAGAGTCAGAAACTTAGCTACCTGCGATTTCACCATATCCATAGTTAAATCATCCATGCTCCCTGCAGCAGAATCAAGCAGTATGGTCACCAGCCCCTTCGCCCCAAACCCCTTTGCCATTTCATTCAACTCATTTATCTGAGACCGCGAATAACTGGCACACCCGGGAGCGCAAATGCCCTTTACCCTACCCCCCTGAGCAACAGCAGAGGTGAAAACGGCAAACTTTGAATCGGCCACAATATCCGAAAGGTTTTTTATCTCCATACCAAAACGAATATCCGGTTTATCCGAGCCATAGCGTTCCATGGCATCCGCATAATCCAAACGGGGGAATGGTTTGATTATCTGTTTCTCCGGCTTCAATTCCATCATAATCCCAGTGAGAAGCTCCTCGACCAGGCGAATAACATCCTCTTCCTCAGGGAAGCTCATTTCGATATCAAGCTGGGTAAATTCCGGCTGGCGGTCGGCGCGGGTATCTTCATCACGAAAACACTTGGCTATCTGATAATATTTCTCGATACCTGCCACCATCAGCAGCTGCTTCAACTGCTGGGGAGACTGTGGCAGGGCATAAAATTTGCCTGGATAGACGCGGCTGGGCACCAGGTAATCACGAGCCCCTTCAGGAGTTCTCTTAATCAGGATGGGCGTTTCCACCTCCAGAAAACCCCTGCTGTCCATAAAATCACGCATCATCTTAACCACACGGTGGCGCAGGATGATATTGTTCTTCATCCGCTCACGCCTTATATCCAGGTAGCGATATTTTAGGCGCAGGTTCTCATCTATTTCAACGTCCTCATTTATATAAAAAGGCGGAGTTTTCGAGGTATTAAAAATTTTTACACTTTCGACAAGTACTTCTATTTCGCCCGTAGGCAGTTTTAAATTTTCCGTCCCCGCCGGACGCAGCGAAACTCGCCCGTTCACCTGAACTACATATTCATTTCGTAACTGGCTGGCTATCTCATGGCACTCCCTGGATGTTTCCGGATTAAAAACGACCTGTACGATGCCTTCCCTATCCCTGAGGTCGATAAAAATCAAACCGCCATGGTCACGGCGGCGGTCTACCCATCCTGCCAGAGTTACCCTCTCCCCACTATTATGACTGGTAAGTTCACCACAACTATGACTTTTGAGCAAAACTCTCCCCCTGCAACTGTGAAATATGCGACTTAAGTAAAGCTAATTATAACTCAGAGGCACTTATTCTTCAAACCTCACCCGATTAAGGATTCCCCAGTTTCTCCTTTATATAATTTTACCCCCCAAGATATTTGACGCTCAGTCGGCTTTATCCTATACTACATTTCACTGCATACCTTATTTGACAGGCACATTATCATTTGAATAACAACCATCCCATTTGCCTGCAATAATTACATTCTGTAGCCGCAGGAATCCAGTAAATTTTTTATAATCAGATATTCCTTTATAATACAATACACGTGTATAATTAATTATTATCATCTTCTTTAACTGACTTTTTTGCTATTTTCTTACGAGAGGAGATGGAGATACAAAAATGGCAAAATTCGATACTACGTCGCTCGACCCCACCCGATTGCAAGACTGGCAAATCGCCGAAGAAGCCGAAAAATACATGAAACCGATTAATGTGTTAGCCGACGAATGGGGAATTAAAAAAGAAGAGCTCTTACCTTATGGCCACTATATAGGAAAAGTGGATTTCCCAGCTATTCTGGAAAGGCTGAAGGACAAACCGAATGGGAAGTACATCGATGTTACCGCCATAACCCCCACTCCTCTCGGAGAAGGCAAGAGCACTACTACCATGGGGCTGGTACAGGGGCTGGCACAAAAAAATAAAAATGTTTCCGGCGCTATCCGCCAGCCCTCGGGAGGACCTACATTTAATATCAAGGGGAGCGCTGCTGGCGGAGGTTTATCGCAATGTATTCCGCTTACACCGTTCTCTCTGGGATTGACCGGCGATATAGATAATGTCACCAATGCCCACAATCTGGCAATGGTAGCATTGACCTCACGCATTCAGCATGAATTCAACTACGATGATGAAACCCTGGCCAGCAAAAATTTGAAACGCCTGAATATAGACCCCCGCAATGTGCAGATGAAGTGGGTCATGGATTTCTGCGCACAGGCCCTCCGCGATATTATTATCGGTATCGGTGACAGAATGGACGGTTTTATGATGCGCTCAGGCTTTGCCATATCGGTAAGTTCGGAAGTAATGGCCATCCTCTCGATATTCACCAGTCTCCGAGACCTGCGTGAAAGAATGTCGAAAATCGTCGTAGCATACGATAAGCAGGGTAATCCCATAACCACGAAAGACCTTGAGGTCGATGGTGCCATGACCGCCTGGATGGTAAGAGCTGCCAATCCCAACCTGCTCCAGACCATTGAAGGGCAACCCGTCCTGGTGCATGCCGGGCCATTTGCCAACATAGCAGTAGGTCAATCTTCCATCGTTGCTGACCGGGTAGCCTTGAAACTATCCGATTACCATGTTACGGAAAGCGGATTTGGTGCCGATATTGGTTTTGAAAAGTTCTGGAACATCAAGTGCCGCCTCAGCGGGCTGGCCCCCAACTGTGCTGTTATCGTGACCACTGTCAGAGCACTCAAGATGCACGGAGGTGGACCTAAAGTTATCCCCGGTAAGCCGCTGGATACTTCCTATACTACAGAAAACATCGGGCTGGTAGAAAAGGGGTGTGCCAATCTTATCGCACATATCGAAACGGTGAAAAAAGCAGGCATAAATCCAGTAGTGTGCATCAATAACTTCTATACCGATACCAGAGATGAGATTAAGACCATCAGAAGAATAGCCGAACAGGCAGGCGCCAGAGTAGCCCTGTCTCAGCACTGGCTTAAAGGCGGAGCAGGAGCACTGGAACTGGCTGAAGCCGTTATCGATGCCTGTGAAGATAAGGCTGATTTTAAACCACTTTACGAAGATACTACTCCGATAAAAGACAGAATAAATACTATCGCCAGGGAGATTTACGGGGCTGATGATGTCAGCTATTCCCCCGAAGCTAAAGCCAAAATAGAAAACTTCGAAAAAGACCCCTGCGTCAATCGGATGGCAACCTGCATGGTTAAAACCCACCTGAGCCTTACGCATGACCCCAATCTCAAAGGGAGACCAAAAGGATGGACGCTGCCGATACGTGACGTGCTGATATACAACGGGGCTGGCTTCATCGTTCCGGTCGCCGGTGATATAAAATTGATGCCCGGCACATGTTCCGACCCCGCTTTCAGAAGGATAGATGTGGATGTGGAAACAGGAAAAATAAAAGGACTGTTTTAAGATGACTGATGATAATGCCAGATGCATTGTTCACTTCGAGCCGGATAATATAGATATATCTGTAAATCAGGGAACCAATCTGATGGAAGCAGCTGTCTCTGCCGGCATACATATCAACGCTTCATGCGGGGGAGCTGGCGTATGCGGAACCTGCAATGTCATTATCAAACGCGGGCAGGTCGAAAGCACAAGAACAGATAAGGTATCCGCACATGACTACAAAAAGGGATTCAGGCAGGCATGTAAAAGCAGAATAATGTCCGACCTCGTCGTGGAAATTCCGACAGCCTCCAGGCTGGAGAAGGCTGTGCTCTCCAGAGAAGAAGCGTTTTCTTCGTCTGCTGCAGCAGTTGGATGGGAATTCAACCCCCCGCTAAAGAAGTTATTTCTCGAATTGCCGCCGCCCACCTTACAGGACAATACCAGCGACCTCTCGAGATTGCTTAAAGGGCTGAAACAGCAATACGGCCTCGATAATATAGTCGTCGACTTCGATATACTTCATAAATTGTCGGATACTTTGCGAGAAGGCCAATGGAATGTCACCATTGCCTTGCTGACAGATATTGACAGCGGCTACCGGTTGATAAACATCGAGCCCGGAGATACCAGGGCAAGGAATTATTCGCTGGTTTTCGACATCGGCACAACAGCAGTAAGAGGGCAACTACTTGATTTGAATCGAGGACGGGTACTTGCTCAAAGTACCGATTATAACCGCCAGATCAGCTATGGTGAGGATGTAATCAGCCGTATAGCCTGGGCACAAAAACCAGCAGGGCTGGAAAAGCTGCAGAAAGCGCTGGTAGCCACCATTAACGACCTGATAAAGAATCTCGTTAAAAAAGCGGATATTGAGACGGTAGACATTTCACATATAATTGTTGCCGCCAATACGGTCATTACCCAACTTCTTTTCGGCTTAAATCCCGAATACCTGAGAATATCCCCATATGTACCCACTGCCAATTTCATTCCACTTGTCAGAGCCCATTCGATTGGCATAGAAACGGCTGATTTCGTATATCTCTATGCCATCCCCTCTGTGGCCAGCTACGTCGGCGGTGATGTCGTAGCAGGAATACTGGGCACGGGAACCTATCAAAAGGATAAATTAACACTGTATATAGATATCGGTACCAACGGTGAAATAGTAATAGGCAACAGGGAATGGATGATAACTGCCGCCTGTTCTGCCGGACCAACGTTTGAGGGTGGCAGTATAAAACACGGCATGATAGCCACATCGGGTGCTATAGAGGGCTTCAATATCGACCAGCGGACATCCCAACCGATTATCAGAACAATAGATAATACCAAACCGAAGGGAATTTGCGGGTCGGGGTTAATAAATATCGTTGCCAGTCTGCTAAAAACAGGAATTATCGACCAGAACGGAAAATTCAATACCGGGCTTTTAAACCGGAGAATAAGAGAAGGCGATAACGGATATGAATATGTCCTGGCTTACGAACATGAAACGCAAAACTATAAAGATATAACCCTCAGCGAGGCCGACATCACCAACCTTATCCGTTCCAAGGCAGCTATGTATGCAGGCTACAAAACATTGCTTCACAGCGTCGATAAAAACTTTACCAGCCTGGACCAGATTATCATAGCAGGCACTTTCGGAAACAATATAGACATAGAAAATGCCATAACCATCGGGCTTTTGCCTGATATACCTCGCGACAGGTTTTTATTTACAGGTAACGGTTCGCTACTGGGAGCGAGGTTGACTTCCTTCTCCTGTGACCTGCTGTACGAAGGAAGAAGTATTGCATCCATGATGACCAATATCGAATTATCTGAAAATCGTGCTTTTATGGATAATTATATTGCAGCTCTGTTCTTACCACATACCGATGCCGATGAATTCCCGTCGGTAAGAATCGAAGGGAAGTAGAATTGTGACAGCAAAAATAATCGACGGCACTTCAATCGCCAAACAGATACGCAGGGAATTAACCGAAGAAGTGGTACGCCTCAAGAGTCGATATAACATAGTGCCTGGTCTAGCTACTATTTTAGCGGGCGAAGACCCTGCTTCCCAATTATATGTAAGCATGAAGCTGAAGACCTGTCAGAATATGGGATTATATTCTGAAAATTACAATCTGTCTGCCGAAATCGATGAAAGGGAATTGCTGACGCTTATCGACCGGCTTAATAACGCCCCCAATATACACGGCATTCTGGTTCAGGTCCCACTGCCGCCGCATATTCATGAGAATGCTGTACTGGCTGCCATAAACCCCCTTAAAGATGTCGACGGGTTCAATCCTGTAAACGTTGGTAAACTGATGATAGGGGAAGCCAATTACCTGCCCTGCACCCCCCTGGGAATACAGGTTCTGCTGCAGAGGTCGGGGATAGAAACCGAGGGTGCCGATGTGGTGATTATCGGCAGGAGCAATATACTGGGAAAACCTATGGCAGGAATACTGATGCAAAAAGGCAAAGGTGCCGATGCTACCGTGACCGTATGCCATACCAGGACCAGAGACTTGGCTTCGCACACACGCCGGGCTGATATACTCATTGCAGCTGCTGGCAGCAAACCCCGCTTTATTACATCCGACATGGTCAAAGAAGGTGCTGTTATTATCGATGCCAGCACTCATCGCATCGGGAAAACACCGGATGGCAAAGCCATTATATGCGGGGATGTCGATTTCGAATCGGTCAAAGAGAAAGCCAGCGCCATAACCCCGGTTCCCGGTGGCGTAGGGCCTATGACCATAACTATGCTTATGTCAAATACCATTAAGGCTGCTAAAATAATCAACATGCTTGCATAAAGCGGAGGCTTGAATGTCTTTTAAAATTCCCAGAATCCAGTATAATGGCAAAATCAGGGAAATAACACTCGGCAACGGAGAAAAAGCTGTTACCATAGGGGGTGAAAGCTCCTACAATTTCTATACTTTTGATGCAGCAATGCCGCACCTGCCGGTAATTGCTATGGAAGTTTATGATTTAAAACCGCAGGATTGGGCAGAAGCAGCCGTGGAGCCGTTTAAAGATGTTATCGATGACCCTGTTAAATGGGCAAGAAAATGCATCGATGAATACAATGCGACAATGGTCTGCCTGCAGCTTTTAAGCACCGACCCCAACGGGCTTAACCGCAGCGCCGATGAAACAGCCGAGATTGCTAAAGAGGTCGCCGATGCAATCGATGTCCCGTTGATTATCTGGGGCACGGCCAACCACGAAAAAGACATAGCAGTACTGAATAAGATCTGCGAGGTTTGCAAAGGAAAAAATCTGGTTGTAGGCCCCCTCGAAGAGGGCGATTATAAAAATATTGCGCCCACTGCGATAGCTTGGGGGCATACGATAATCGCTTCCAGCCCCATTGATATAAACCTGGCAAAGCAACTGAATATATTACTGGGGAATCTGGGAGTACCTGATGATAAAATTCTGATAGACCCCACGGTAAGCAGCATCGGGTACGGCATCGAGTATGCCTATTCTGTTATCGAGAGAATCAGAATTGCCGCCCTGACACAGAATGATGAAAAGCTGCAATACCCCATCATATGCAATATTGCCACAGAGGCATGGAAAACAAAGGAAGCCAAAGCCTCGACAGATGAAAATCCAAACCTTGGCGACGCCGAAAAGCGCGGCATTCTGTGGGAAGCAATGTCGGCGATGACACTTGCCAATGCCGGGGCCGATATCCTCATTATGAGACATCCCAGGGCTATAAATCTTGTTAAACAAATGTTTCTTGATTTAACCGCCAGCCAGCGAACACCCTGAGATGATATTTTACCTTGTAGTGACAAAATGACATATAATAACGTATTACCGTTAACTTATGGACAGGAATATGAGGGCGAAAGGATTCGCCAGGATAAGCTATACCTGGAATGCGGCGGCACAAGCAGCCGCATGGTCGAGTGGTTTACAACCGCAAGTACGAAGGATATACAGGATGGCAGGATAGATGTTATCGGCCCCGATTTAAAAAATACGCCCGAAAAATCTTCGCTTCCCCTGGCAATAATCATCGAAGTTGCCGGCAAAAATATGCAGGAGGACTACGAACCAGTCCTTGAAAAACAAATCCATCGTATTATCAACCGGATACAGGGGGTAATGCACACAGGGCAACGGGATATGGCATGCCTGCGCATAAGCAAAGCAGCCGTAGAACAGGGCTTTTCGCTTCGTAATTTGGGGACGATTCTGTATAGGAAGCTGCTGGACGATTTCGAACGAATTTTAGACAAGGTGCAGATAAAAATCTACACGGAAGAGAATAAGGTAACAGAGACAATTGCCAGAGCCAAACAGGTGTATTTGCTACGCGATGTGCGTAACGAAGGCATGACTGACGAAGAAACGGACGTATTCTATTCATGTATAATCTGCCAGTCATTCGTTCCCTTTCATGTATGCACCATCAGCCCCGAGAGAAGCAGCCCCTGCGGCTCGTATAACTGGATAGCTTGCAAGGCATCCTGCGATATCGACCCATCAGGACCGAATAAGCCGATACCGAAAGGCAATCCGATAGATATACGGCGGGGACAATGGCATGGTATAAATGAATTTGTAAAAAAAGCCTCTCAGGGGAAAACTGACCATTACAATCTGTACAGCATAATGGATAAACCGATGGCTACCTGCGAGTGGGTGGAATGTATATCCATCGTATTACCATTATGTAACGGGATTATGACTGTAGATAAAGAATATGCGGGGATGACCCCCTCCGGCATGGATTTTAAAACTATCATCGATAACATCAAGGGGGAATTGGATACTCCCGGATTTATGGGGCACAGCAGGTACAATATCACCCAGCGTAAGTTCATCAGTGCCGAGGGCGGTATAAAGAGAATCGTCTGGATGCCACGGAGGCTGAAAGAAGAAATCTCGGGCAGGTTTAATGTCAGAGCAAAAGAAGTAGACGTCCCCGACCTGATGGAAAGGATCGCTGACGAATCGACAGGCACCAGTGAAGAAGCAATCCTGCCCTTTTTAAAAGCACGAAATCACCCTGCACTTTCTATGGAACACATAATCCAGCTATAATACTGTAAAGGAAGGGGGCCCATGGCAATCACAGGTATAGAAATATTCAAATTATTACCGAAAACCAATTGCGGTGAATGCGGCGTCCCTACCTGTCTGGCTTTTGCCATGAGTCTGGCTGCCGGCAAGGTAGAACTATCCAGATGCCCTTATCTCTCCGAAGAAGCCAAAAACAAACTGGAAGAGGCCTCCACCCCACCCATCAGACCGGTTATTATCGGCACGGGAGAATATGCTAAAAAAATCGGCGGAGAAACAGTGATGTTCCGACATGAAAAAAGGTTCGAAAATCCGCCTGCTCTGGCTCTTTTGATAAGCGACACTATGAACATTGCAGACATAGATGGGCGCATCGAGAGATTCAACACCCTTGTTTACGAAAGAGTTGGGCAAACCCTGCATGGCGAAATGATTGCCCTTAAATGCGAATCTGGGGATGCCGAAAGATATAAGTCCCTTATAGACAGGGTCATACAAAATACCAGAGCGGCTATCATCTTAATGAGCGAAAATCCTGAGATATTGGCTGCCGGATTATCCATATGTTTTAATATGAGACCACTGATTTATGCTATAACCAGAGAGAACTTCGATAAAGTCATAACATTAGCCAGGGATTACTCCTGCCCGGCAGTGGTCAAGGGAAAAAATCTGGATGATGTAATAGAACTGACAACCAGGATGTCACAATCAGGTATAAATGATATAGTCATTGATTCGGGAGCCGAAGATGTATCAAAAGCCCTGGAAGATCAGGTAGCCATAAGGCGTGCCGCCTTAAACCATCAAATGCGTTCTCTGGGATACCCAACTATAGTGATGGCTAACGAGATGGCCTCAGACCTCATGCAAGAATCACTGGTCGCTGCCACTTTCATTGCCAGATACGCAGGAATCATCGTGCTTTCCGATTTCAAGGGTGAGGCGCTGTTCCCACTACTGGTGCTAAGAATGAACCTGTTTACCGACCCTCAGAGACCTCTGGCAACCGCCGAGGATATATACGAGATAGGCGGACCTGACGAGAACTCACCAGTACTGGTAACCGTCAATTTCTCGCTGACCTACTTTATCGTTTCCGGGGAAATCGAAAGTAGCCGCATCCCCAGCTATCTGTTGATAAAAGATACAGAGGGGCTATCGGTAATGACAGCGTGGGCGGCTGGGAAGTTCGGTGCCGATACCATTGCACCCTTTATAAGAAAATGCGGCATTGCCGATAGAGTAAAACACCGCAAGCTGATAATTCCGGGGTATATTGCCATTGAAAGCGGAGCACTGGAAGAAGAACTCCCTGAATGGGAGATACTGGTAGGCCCGAGGGAAGGCGCACACATACCTGCATATTTAAAGACATGTAAAGAATGAGGGACAGCTATGATACTTATCGGTGAAAATATCAATATTATGTCTAAGACCATTGGGGCAGCTCTCAGAGAACGGGTACCCGAGCCTATCCGTGAACTCGCCAGAGCCGAATCCAGCGCCGGCATGGATTATCTTGACCTCAACATTGGACCTGCCCGCAAAGATGGGGAAGAGCTGATGTCATGGCTGGTTAACCTCGTGCAGGAAGTCACCGATAAGCCGCTCTCGCTGGATACCACCAATCCGCTGGCAACCGAAGCAGGATTGAAAGCCTGTAAAAAACGGGCGCTTGTCAATTCGGTTTCCCTGCAACCGGAAAGGCTGGAAAAAGTATTGCCGATGGCAAAAGAGCACGATGCCGATATCATTGGACTGTTATGGGGAACAGACGGTATGCCACGCGATGCCAATGAAAGATGTATGCTGGCTGTAGATATCGTCTATAAAGCCAATGAAGTCGGAATCCCCAACGAGAATATCTGGATTGACCCCATCGTTACCCCCGTTAGCGTCGATATAAACCAGGTTAAAGCCTGTCTGGAGTTTATGAGCATGCTTGGAGATATTGCACCCGGCTGTAAATCGGTGGTTGGACTCTCCAATGTATCGAATGGAACTCCTGCTAATCTCAGGCCATATCTGAACCGGGCATATCTGGCAATGCTCATGAAATATGGCCTCTACGCCGCTATCGTGGATGCTTTCGACGCTGAATTGATTCGTCTGGCAAGAGGCGAAATGCCTGAGATTCTCGAACTGGTACGTAGAATGATGGATGGCGATAGCCCCGATATTTCGAAGCTCTCTCCGAAAGAGAAGGAATATGCAAAATCGGTGAAGGTTCTCAACGGAGATACCTTATATTCTCACTCATGGCTGGACATTTAATTTCTATAAGCCGACAGCTTATATATCAAGCTTCCCGATATACATTTCTCGTAGCGATGCTAATTGTTTGGAATGAACATGCATACCCATTCTATATAAAACTCACAGTGACATCGGCAACATCATTACCTTCTCGCATATATGCCAACAAACATAATCGATAATATTATGACAAATAATATGCGCATCGTTCATTTATATAAGCCTGATTATCATCATCAAAAAAGTCACCTCTTTGAGGAGCAAAATATTATGTAAACTATTCTTCCTTGACACAATAGGGGCAAAAACATTACTATAAAAATCGTCATACAAAATTACTTTAATTAAAGGAGATTGCATTATGGTACTGGAAATTAACGACCAGAG
>CAZJVO010000013.1:0-25111 GCA_964549815.1 uncultured Dehalococcoidales bacterium
TCCAAAGCACATTACGATTCATATCCATTACCGGGAAGTTTAAAATCATATCTATACTTTCATATGACCAGCCATTTCAATAACTTTCCAGTCTAAATCTAATCCATAGGGATCAAGTAAACACAAGCCTCTACGATAATCTTCCCATTTTACCTTGGGAAATACCTCAGCTATTAATAAAGAATTACAATCACCTCTAAGAATATGCACATCAGAGTGATTACCTATCTCTTTTTTAAGTTCCTCCATTTTTGCCCCATCTATGTCAATAAAGTAGTATTCTTTAAATGGCGGCTTTATTTGTAAAACTCTTCTGGGACTACCAAGGATTAAATCACCTTTGGTTTTTGAAATCACTTTAATCTCCCCCCACCCAGCCCCATTGCCATTGTCTGGATGACTACAAAACAACCGCCTGCCGGGCCATGCTGCTTTTGACCTTTATCCAAAACCCATTTACAATAGCATCATAAATTTCAAGGAGAGAGTTATGGAGAACCTTTGGGCGCCCTGGCGCATGGAATATATAAAAAAAGCGGATAACCCCGGATGCATCTTTTGTTCAAAACCATCTGAAGATAAGGATGTGGAAAATTATATCCTGCACCGCGAAAAATTCAATTTCGTCATCTTGAACTGCTACCCATACAACCCCGGACACCTGATGGTAGTGCCCTTCAGACACCTGTCGACTCCCGAAGAGCTCACCGATGAGGAGCTATCGGAGCATTATCAGCTTGTACGCAAATGCATCACCGTATTGAGAAAGGCTCTCAATCCCGACGGCTTCAATGTGGGGATGAATTTAGGAAGGGTGGCAGGAGCCGGCATCGATAAACACATTCACACTCATATCGTCCCGCGCTGGAGCGGCGACAATAATTTTATGCCGGTGCTTTCGGATGTAAGAGTGGTTAACGAATCCCTGTCTGCAACGTACAATAAGCTGGTGAACAGCTTCTAACATACAATGGCCGCAGGCATTATTGCCGGAGTGCTTTGCCGGTAACTATGCCTTCTGGCTCCAACCATGGCAAAGAGAAGCCCTCCTGAAAAGGAAGGAGCAGCGATTAGCCGGACTTGAGCCTGTCAATCAGTTTATCTATGGGGAGAGTTTCCTGCTCGGCGCTATCCATATCCCTCAGAGTAACCACCCCGGCAGCCATCTCTTCATCACCGAGAATAACAGCGTATCTGGCATTCAGGCTGTTTGCCTGTCTGAGCTGTGCCTTGAGGCTTTTATCGCCTGTCGCCTGGATTACGCCGATTCCTGCCTTTCGCAGGTCCGACGCCAGTTTAACAGCAACCGCTCTGGCTGGATTTCCCAGACTGGCTAAAAATACACCAGGTTTATTCCCCTGAGGAACTTCTATCCCCTGCCTTTTAAGGTTAAGAATGATTCTTTCAATGCCAGCCGCAAAACCGGCCGCCGGGGTAGGCTTACCCCCCAGCTCAGCTATCAGGTCATCGTAACGCCCGCCGCCGCCAACCGTATTCTGGCTGCCTTCTATTTCAGGTTGGATTTCAAAAACCGTCCGTGTATAATAATCCAGCCCCCTTACCAGCCTGTGGCTGAGTACATAAGGCAATCCCAAATTATCCAGATAGGTCTTCAGCAAGGCAAAGTGCTCGGCACAGCTCTTGCACAGGTAATCCGTGCTCTTCGGGGCATTATCTACAAACTGCTGGCAGCTCGGCTGCTTGCAGTCCAGCAGCCTTAACGTATTGCGCTCTCTTCGTGATTGGCAGTCCTTGCAAAGCTCAGCACTGCATCTGTCATAATATGCTCGCAGGGTATTCAGATAATTCGAGCGGCATTCCTTACACCCAATGCTGTTAATAAGCAGCGAGAGCTTTTTAAGACCCAGCGACTCGTAAAACCTCCATGCCATTTCGATTACTTCGGCGTCTATTATAGGGTCGGCCTCCCCGATAGCTTCATACCCGAACTGATGAAATTCCCGAAGCCTGCCTGCCTGTGGCCTTTCGTACCGGAATATGGGCGCTAAATAGAAGAGTTTTACCGGCTGCGGCAGGTTTGCCATGCCATGCTCTATATAGGCACGACAAACCGATGCGGTTCCTTCCGGTCTTAGTGTGATATCATTGCCACCCTTATCCTGGAAAGAATACATTTCTTTCTCGACGATATCGGTATCATCCCCGATGCTACGGGTAAAAAGCTTTGTATTCTCAAAGGTAGGCGTATCGATACGCTCATAACCGTATAAACCGCATATATATGAAGCAGTTTGTTCTATATACCTCCAGTAAGCCTGCTCTTCGGGAAGAATGTCTACTGTTCCGCGTGGTGCCTGATACACATTGTCTCCTATCTATTCCCTGCGGGAATAATGAAATGGCGATAGAATTAAAAGTATACTTTGCTAACTAATCCATGTTGCTTTATACTAAAAGTATAATCTTATGTTAAAACAAAAAAGCACATCGGTCAATATACTGCTGGAGAAAGCCTCCGCCTACCTCCCAACGGAGAAATTGGCGCTGGTGGAAGAGGCATATAAATTTGCTGAAAAGGCGCATGATGGGCAATTGCGCGAGTCGGGGGAGCCTTACCTGATGCATCCCCTGCAGGTGGCAATGACCCTGGCCGACCTTCAGCTTGATGCCAGCACTCTGGCAGCATCCCTGCTCCACGATGTGTCCGAGGATTGCAATGTCCCAATTGCTGAGATTGAGAAAAAATTCAGCCCCGAAGTTGCGAAGCTTGTGGATGGGGTTACAAAGTTAAACCAGCTTTCCCTGCAGCTACCGGAAGGGGTTTCCCGCAAAAGCAGCGCCGCCGAAAGCCAGCAGCATGCGGAGAGTCTGAGAAAAATGCTGGTAGCTATGGCGGAAGACCTGCGTGTCGTGTTTATCAAGCTGGCCGACCGACTACACAATATGCGCACCTTATCAGCATTGCCGCCAGAGAAGCAGTACAGTATAGCCCGTGAAACCATGGATATATACGCTCCCCTGGCGCACCGACTCGGCATATGGGAACTGAAATGGGAACTGGAAGACCTGGCCTTTCGATATCTCGAACCAAAGAGATATGCACAGCTCTCCAAAATGGTTGCGGGAAAGCGCACGGAGCGCGAGGCGTTTATAGCTAAAGTGATAGAAATACTCAAAAAAGAGTTCAACCGCATCGGTTTAAAAGCAGAAATAACCGGACGCCCCAAACATCTGTACAGTATCAACCAGAAGATTCAAAAATACGCCACACAGGGGAAGCAGTTTAATGATATTTATGACCTCTTTGCCCTGAGGGTGCTGGTGGATACCGTGCAGGATTGTTATAATGCTGTCGGCATTGTGCATAACCTGTGGCACCCACTCCCGGGCACCTTCGACGATTATATTGCTAATCCCAAACCCAATGGCTATCAATCGCTGCATACCGTGGTGATGTCATTCGGTACAACTCCGCTTGAAATACAGATACGCACGCGGGATATGCATTATACAGATGAATATGGAATTGCCGCTCACTGGCGGTACAAGGAGGGGAACAAGGAAGACCCTCATTACGAGGAAAGAATCGGCTGGCTGCGCCAGCTTATCGAATGGCACCGTGAACTCAGCGGAACCGAGGAGTTTCTGGAATCTGTAAAGACCGATATTTTTATTGACCAGGTATTCGTCTTTACACCCAAGGGAGAGGTGAAAGACCTCCCCAAGGGAGCTACCCCTCTGGATTTTGCCTATCGAATTCATACCGAGCTGGGGCATCATTGCATCGGAGCCAAGGTTAACAACCGCCTGGTACCTTTGAATTACCAGCTCAACAACGGCGATGTGGTGGAAATAATAACCACCAAGCGCGATAAGGGCCCCAGCCGGGATTGGTTGAGCCCCAATCTCGGCTATGTTAAAACCTCTCACGCCCTCGAAAAGATACGTCAGTGGTTCAAAAAGCAGGAGCGCACCGACAATATAGAACACGGGCGAGAGCTTCTGGATAAGGAATTGAAACAGCTGGGCCTGAAGTATACCGACCGCGAGTCCATCGCCAGGGCCTTCAAATATCCCAACGTCGATGATTTCCTTGCAGCTATCGGCTATGGCGGTATCAATGTCGAGGCCATTGCTTTGAAGCTGGCGGCACAGCAGGAACAGCCACGTATTGCTCCTGAAATTGCTCCCTCGAAACAGGTAAAATCAGAGGTGCAGGTGCTCGGCGTCGGCGACCTGTTAACCAACCTGGCGCGATGCTGCAATCCGGTTCCGGGAGATGATATCGTGGGATATGTTACCCGCAGCCGCGGCATCACCATACATCGCCGTGACTGTTACAACATTATCAATGAAGATGAGAAGGAGCGGCTTATACAGGTAGAGTGGGGGCAAACCGAAGCCCAGTATCCGGTCAGCATCCAGGTGGATGCATGGGACAGGGTGGGGCTGGTACGTGATGTCTCCACCATTATAGCCGAAGATAAGGTCAACATATTGAGCATGAATGTCACCGAGCACGATGACCACACCACCACCCTCCTTTTAACCCTGGAAACCAAAGGGCTGGCACAACTGAGCCGCCTTCTGGCAAGAATCGGGGGCGTAAGAGGTATACTCAATATTGCCAGGATAGGGGAGGAGACTTCTGCCAGACAGAAACCGGCGGGGTAAAATTTCCCCAAAAACCTTGATTTTTTGTCATCTAAAATATTTTATTGTATAATGTGAGACACATTCAGGAGGAATAATTTGCCTAATATTAAATCAGCGGAAAAACAGCAGAGAATAGCACTCAAAAAAAGAGCAATCAACAGGGCCGCGGCCAGCCAGACCAAAACCATGATGAGAAAAGCGGAGGAGTCCATCGCTTCCGGGGATTTTCAAAAGGCTGCAGAGGATGTAAAAACCGCCGCCAGTGTTCTGGATAAAGCCGCTGGCAAGGGTGTTATCCATGCCAACAACGCTGCCCGCCACAAATCGAGGCTGGAAAAAAGGCTTAACAAAGCCAAAGCTGCTTCGACCAAATAATCTGATTTTATCGTAATCCTGTAATCAATTGTTAAGCTGCCGACCAGTCGGCAGCTGATTATTTGTCTTTTTATCCATCAGCTTATGCTGTGGACTTCGATAACACACTACCGCTATTTACTGAGATAGTGCTATAATAATTTCCAGAGGTGGTAATTATACGCTGTCTCTAAAAGCACGGGCCAAAACACTGTCTATTCAAAACATAGATGAAAAGGTATTTGCAGTACGTTATAACTCCAACTGCATGGGATACGGCTGTAGTGACATATGCTGTAGCTATGGTTGTTCGCTGGATATCGCCGAAATAGACCGAATTATGGCTTATAAAGACGAGCTGCAGCAGCGCCTGGGCATAGATGCCTCAAAGTGGTTTTCCACAGAATCAGTTGCCGATGTGGATTACCCTTCAAAATACATGCGGCGTGCCAATGTTTATAATGGGTGTTGCGTTTTTCGCAATCGTTCAGGACGCGGGTGCCTTTTACACAGTATGGCACTTGAGAAGGGCATCGACCCCCACTTAATTAAACCGATGGTCTGTTTTCTTTTCCCTGTAACCTGGGATAAAGGCTGCCTGCTGGCGGCTGATTTTCTTGATGAACTGCCCTGCTGCGGTCAGGGTGAACCCCTGCCTGATGCCGTCGTAAACGAAATCAGGTATTACCTCGGGGACGATGTAGCTGCCGAAATAGAGAGCCTGAGAAACCAGCGCTAAACCGTTCCAGTGTATAGTTCTTTATCCTCTGGTATCAAATATTGGCCACTGCCGTCATACTCTTTCCAATATCTCCCAACTGTAAAAGGTTTATTATCAGTCATCATAGGCGGCGATAAGTGGATGTGCAACATGTGACCAGGTTGCCGCAAGCAGGATATCCTGTTCAATGCGAAAATGCATCCTAAAAAGAAAGCGAATACGCTATTTGTACAGGATAGAGAAGTCCTTTTCAATTCGGTAAAAAAAACCTTTCTGCAATGGTAGAACAGAGAGGCAGAGACACCGAGACCAATTTATTCGGCAATGCCGGCGGTTATAAAACCACCTTGTGTAAAAATAGGATAGATAAACCCCACCCTACCTGCGGAACGATAATCAAGAAGGAAGCATATCCGGGGGCAGCATCTACTACTGCGAGAAATGCTGGATATTATAAAAGGCAGGGAATTTTATTCTGTCTTTGCTGTCCTTCATCAGGTTAATTATTTTCCTTTAGGATTGTTTAGTTGAGCTAATATTTTTTATAAAACAGGGCGTATTTTTTGAAAAACCAGTACCAAAGTGCTAACTATTGTGCTAATATTTATCTTAACTTAATTATTAAATGGAGACTAATGCTGTTTAATATACAATTAGCTCCTTTAATGTTATTTAATGATTTGCCGATGTTGCCGGGCGGGCATATAGGAGGGTATATCCGATGCAGGATTTCAAACAGCGTATGGTCGCAGATATTTCGGCTCAATTGGCGCAACTCGGTGTTACGGCTGCCTGCGGCAACGGCGCGGATATCATCATCGATGCCACCTTTCTCGATGCGGCATGGAGCACCGGCAGAAAACAGGTGCGTTTCGAGGCTTCGGTGCTGCTGGATGAGACCCGCTCCACTGCCTTTATGTGGCAAAAAACAAGCGAAATCGGACAGGGTTTCTCCTTCGGTTTTTCAAGCGAGAGTTATGTCCAGAAGGGTACAACACTTTTCCGCAAGGTAAAAGCGGTTCAATATGCTCCGGACGGCATGGCTTATCAATACGACCTCGATCTGGGAGCGATTACCCGGGCGGTGGAAGAGACTGCCAAACGCTACGGCTGGAGATTCAATACGGTTGTGAGCCGTGAAAAGGCCTCTTATCTACCCGGCGGGCCGTCATCCTTCAGTCCTTCTCCCCCTCAGGCGACCTTTGTCCCGCCGCCTCCACCACCACCTGCCCCGAACATCGTTTTTTGCAGCCAATGCGGTCAGCCGGTTGCCGGGTGTTTTTGCGAAAACTGCGGAAATACAGTCGAAGATATCAGTAAAACTGCCGCAGTTCCTCCGCCAGCCTACATGCATCCGCGGCCACCCGCCGTTAAATCGTCCGTCGATAAGGAAGCGTTGCTTTTCTGGGGCGCATGGGGGCTACTGGCGGTTTTAAGCGTGATTTTACTGGTTACCGGAATCACCTTCATGCGTTTTTTCGGATTTGCCGCACTGCTTTTATTCCCCATCATAACCAAAAAGATACTGTTTAAGAAACTGCTGACGTCGCTCGCAACGTGGGCAGCCGTCTTCGTTGTTTTTGTCCTGGTGGCTGCCCTGTTTCCTCCCGCTTCGAATGGCGGGGAAGAACAGGCAATTACTACCGGCAATACAGTAACGGCTGCAACGGAAGTAATATCCACGGCGGGCGGTACGATTACGGTAAACAAATCCGGAGACCCCCTCGACGGTCTTCAACTGACGGTTCCGGCTGATTCCTATGACGGCAATGTAAATTTCAATATCACCTACGCCGAGGTGGAAAAACACGCTTTCGGTCCCGATTTCAACCCGGTTACCCCTCTTATTACAGTGGATAACGGCGGAGAATACGCTGATAACATAATACAGGTCAGGGTGCCGCTCGAGGTGCCCGAAGACTATTTTGCTATGGGATTCTTTTACGATGAGGCTACCGGCAAACTGGAAGGTATGCCGCTACTTGCCCGCGATGCCGATTCCATTACCCTCGGCACGCGCCATTTCTCAAGTTTTATCGTCAGCATGATAAAGAAAACCCTGATTAAAGATTCTGTCGATTCGGGATTCTGGCCGGGAGTAGACGATTGGGAATTTACCAATTACGGTTCTTATATCGCACCGGGCGGTCATTGCGCCGGCCAGTCTATGACTGCCATGTGGTATTACGTTACGCGCCCCGACGGAGCTGATGTTTCACTTTACAACCGCTATGATAACAACGGGGAAACCGCGACCCCGGCTATCTGGCAGGATAATTCCCTGGGCTATCGATTCGCTTCTGTCATTCAAAAGGATAACTGGGGAGATACCGGATTCTGGGGTGCCATATCATCTGTCGATGACGAAACCACTTTGTACCTGTTTACCTATGCCATGCAGGTCACCGGCGAGCCGCAGTTCGTCGTGATTTGGAGCAGCCAGGGAGGCGGGCATGCCATGATTGTCTATCGCATCAAGGGGGGAGACCTCTATATCGCCGACCCCAACTATCCCGGAAATATCGACCGGCGTATCCAGTGTATCGATGGGACCTTCAAGCCGTACAACTCGGGGGCTAATGCCGAGGAAATCGCTGCCGGTAACGGCAAAGCATATGAGACCATCGAATACTGGGCAAAATCCGCCATTGTGGACTACGGGCACATCAGCGCCCGCTGGCAGGAGGTCAAAAACAAGACTATCGGCAACGATACGTTCCCACAGTACCAGGTCATGTATATTGTTGGAGATGAACCGGCCAGACAGCTGGAGGAAGGCCTGATATTGGGCTCGAACCGAATCTGGATTTATGTTAAGTACAGCGATAGCAATAGCGGAGTTTACGTATTCCGTGACGGGGCGGAGCTTCCATATGACACAAATGGTTATATCAAACTGAAGCCGGGAATCAATAAACTGGGTATCTATATCAGTAAATTTAAAGATAAAAGCATAAAGTACGTTGATTATAGGTATTTTACCGTTTATAGCGGCGGCCTGGCTCTCGACCCTGCGATAGTAGAGGGCGAAGAGGATAAAACGCTTACTTTAAGTGCGGTGATGAGCTTTGCGTTGCCGGATAATTATAAAATCGAGTGGCTGATAGACGGGGTGCTTAAACAGAGTGGGGAGGAACTTACCTGCAGGATGACATTCCTTGATGTCGGAACATATCTCATCGAGGTCAGATTAATCGACGATGGCGGAAACACGGTACTGGAGGATAGCGGCACAGCCATCATCCGCAGTGCAACTACAACTTCTACTACCTCCACTCCGATAACAACTTCTACGTCCACGACTTCGACCTGGGAAACCACCACCGGTACTACCACCACGACCACACAGACTACGCAAACCAGTACAACTGAAGAATATGATTATGCTGCCGCGCTGGCCGCCTGGGTAGCCGATTTCACGGCTCAAACCAATGCCCGTGTATATGATGACGGCTACTGCAGAACCACGCTCAGGTTGGAGTGGGTGGTGTCCCCCTATATCGAGGGTGGGGATGTGCTGGGAGCCTATGTAGTCTGGTATACCGACACTTATTATGCCGGGCCGCGTACTGGAGAAGTCAATACCTATATTGCGCTTGAAATGTATGACGGGAACAATCCCGGTGTTTTAATATCACTAACCGAACTTAGAGCGCAATATCCGCAATATTAGGGAAACAAAAATCATTAAAATTCGAGAGTTGTGTTGACGGGGAGTATACTCCCCGCCAATCCTGTCTGGTACTTAAATTGTCGCATTGCAGAAGGGTTTAGAAAAATTATCACCGATATGCATAAAATGGAGTAAAGCTTTCCTCTTTTTATGAAAGTTAGATGCCGCCCGCACACGGAAATACAACGTAAATCGCTCGACAAAAAACGACTTCCTGTAAAATATATTCTGTAAATCATGCCCCACAGCTTACTGCAGGTTTATCCACTCAGACCTTTTTACTGTAAGCCAAAGAGCAGGCATGCTCCAAAGCAGTTCTATAAGGCGAAGACCGCCCTGATTAAAATCATGTAGCACAGTGTTCCCCTGGTCATGCTCCAGAAGATATTTTCCCTCCATAATCCCTAGCATTCATCCCTGCCTCTATATCTGGTAATCTGGTAGCAATCCCTTTTATTACAGGCAAATCGTCCTGAAGTCTAAGTACTGTTTAAGTATCATAGTGCCGCCACCTTCGGAGACGATTTTTTCAACGGCAGTTGGATTACTTACCCATGCGCCCGCAAGATGAGTTACCGGCGTTCCACTAAAAACTGGGGGATACATTATTGTGGACGGACCGAGAACAATAACAGCTCGCGGCTTACCCAGTCCTGCCAGCAAATCATCGAATGTTCCCGTCACTATGGAAGTGGCGGTAATAATAGCTACGCTGCACGATGCCAGTGCCTCCTTTCCTTCTTCTGGAGAAATAGTGCCCGGCTTATCGTTTTTCAGTTCCAGTATATCGAGTTTGCAATCTGTCTGCTTTAATTTAGGAATCACAGGGCCGAAGAATCCCACCATGACCACATGGTCACCGGATTGAATATTAACCATGTCCAGCGCATCTTTCACCGTGGACTCCGGATGCGGAAGGCCGGCAACCAGCGCATTGACAGTTGCCAGTCCGATAGTTCGCGCCAGCGGTTTTAATTTATTCGAGAGCATTTCCAAAAGCTCAGAAGCAGGGCTGCCCGCCAGTTTTCCTGCCCTGCTCTCATGAGTGCAACTGCCGGAGTCGTTCAGGGCAGTCCACGCCAGCCCGATGTTACCGTTATCCAGCCGCACGCTGGTATATCCAAGCCCAATACGTACATCCGCGACATTGATTCCCTCGCATAGTGGCTCCAGTTGCTCTATTATCTTATTTTGAATTGTGTTGTTCATCTGTTTTAATTTCTCCCGAAATATTATACCTTTACTTATGCCGACTATGGCCACTTATAACATATGCTATATATCCATGTCAATATTACGAAGCAGTGAGCTTGTAGAATTCATGATTTTACCCTCTCATATTCTTGATGAATCAGCAGTAAATCGTCCCCCCAGCTGATTTTTAAGATAAAAGAACCGATGATAAGATGGGGAGGGAATACTGGCAGCTCTTTGCTCTTTCAATACAATAGAAACTCGATATCAGTGATTATTTTCAACCTGCCGGGACACTGCTGCCTGCTATTTTCAATAAACAATATCATCCCCTTTATGTACAGGCAATTCGATGATAAAAGCAGCGCCTCTTCCCTGAGTGCTTTCAGCTCGAATGTTGCCCCCATGCTCGGTGATAATCCCATGGCAGATGCTCAAACCAAGGCCGGTGCCCTTGCCCACCGCCTTGGTGGTAAAAAAGGGGCTGAAGATATGTTTCATATTCTCCGACGAAATGCCAGGACCGTCGTCGGTAATGGTTACTCTAATGAAATCTCCTGCTTTCTCAGTCACGATAGTAAGGATGCCTTTATTGTGGGCTTCCAGCATAAAATATTCGGCATTGATAATGATATTCAGGAAAACCTGCTGCAGCTGGAAGGCGCTACCCGGAATCTCAGGCAGGTCGGAAGCGAGGCGAGTAATCGTCTGTATATTATTTATTTTTTGCTCATTGGCGCGTAATTCAAGGGTTTTTCTTACAACCTCATTGATATCTACCAGCGTTTTACCCTCGGGGTGCTCCCTGGCAAATGTAAGCAGATTATAGACTATTCTGGAAGCACGCTTGGCTTCATTGTGGATGATGGCTAAATCTTCTTTTACCCTGTCAGGAAGGCCCTGCTCCTGCAGCAGCTCCGAGAAACCGACCACACTGGTAAGGGGATTATTGAGTTCGTGTGCAATCCCAGCAGTGAGCTGCCCTATGGAAGCCAGCCGGTCCTGGGCTATAATTTGTTCCTGCATTTTTTTACGCTCGGATATATCCCTGATAAATCCAACCATCCTTTTGCCGCCGAACTCTATATAGTTCATGCTGACTTCGGCATCGATGATGCTGCCATCTTTATGCCGGTGGCGGGTTTCGAAGCGGTCTTTGCTATTGTTTACTATCCTTGCAATATGCATCGATATTTCTTCCGGGGTCTCGTTCGCCTCGATATCAGAAATGTTCATCGCCAGCAGTTCACTGCGGCTGTAGCCAATCATCTGGCAATAAGCATCGTTGACATCCAGAAATCGCCCCTGCATATCCACCAGCCAGAAGCCGTCCGCCGTTATCTGAATGACTGTTCTGTACTCCATCTCCTGCCGCTTGCGCTCGGTAATATTATGCAGAATAGCCAGCCATCCTATCTGCTGGTTATGGTTATCAAGGGTAGGAATCACCTCCAGTTCATAAAAGCGTTCCTCTTCCGAAACCATCAGCGTCAATTCGACATTGCATGGATTAGCAGATGATAATTGCCGTGCAATCGGCAACAGGGAGGGAATATTTTCTATCCTCTTTCCGATGACATCGCTATCCAGCCCGAATATTTTAAATGCCATCGGATTTGCCTCCAGCAGACGATTACTCATATCGAAAGCCATTACTCCATCACTCAAATGCTGAATAAGAAATTTGCGGGCAAATGGCACTGCCGAAAGCAATTGGAAACGCATTACCCCCAGTACAATAACCGCTCCTGAGATTGCAAACATCACAGGGGTCAGGTCTTTGCGCGGCAATGGTATCAGATTAAACACGTAGATTATATTCCACAGCAGTGGCAAACTAACTGCTATTATCAATGAGACGGCCTGCTGCGTATACAAACGCGCCCCGACAAACAATCTGCGTATGAGTATAATGGCTCCGGCTAAAATAAGGATGTAATTATAGGAAAGGGCTACCCAGAAAAAGGGACCGTATGTTTTGGCTGTAACGATAAATAGCCCCGATTCGACCAGATGCTCTCCAGACCACATCAGATGGTGCAAGCTGTTGGTCCATACCAGAATTACAGTAACCAGCGGTACAATACAAAGGGGGATTATCTTCCAGCCGGTTATCCGGCGATTATCGGTCGTATAGTGCATGGCGAAGAGAAACCATGCCACCGGAGTGCTCATAGAACCCAGGTAGCCGATGGCGCTGAAGAATAGCTGCTGCTGGAGGGTATCGCTATTAGCCTCGCATAAGAAACCCAGTGTCCAGATAAAGGTAGAGATAGCCAGAGCAACCATCGCCGCTGCACCGGGTACCCTGCGGCGCTGCCATGCCAGTACTGCTACAAAGGAGGAGACCAGCAGCGACAACACCATGGCCGCATGATAAAAGATAAAATATGCCGTATCCACCAGATTCTCTTACAGTCATATTAATGCATACCCTGACAGGAGTCAATCACAAAAGATGGATTTATGCCAATCCGGGGTATAAAAATGATACGTTTGCCCCCAGCCTGCTCAGAGGATGATAAGAGGTGGAATACAAATAAAGCCCGATAATATCAGGGCTTGCGGGGCAGAGGATTATCGAAATCTATCTTTCAGGCGGAACTACATTCGCTCTCAGCAGTCATGCCACTCCCTGCCCTTTGCTCATCAGTCGCTGGCTATTTCCCGCAGCACTTCTTGAATTTTTTACCGCTACCACAAGGGCAGGGGTCGTTTCTGCCGACTGTTTTCCTCTTTGTTCCAGGAGCCTGGGTATTACCCCCTTTATCTTCACCGGTAGCCTTTGCCATTACATTCACCGGTCGGGGCGGCGGGGCCCCTTTCCTGATGGTCACTTTGTAAATGGAACGCACCACACCATTTTGGATAGAGGACATCAGGTCATCGAACATCTCTCGGCTCTGACGTTTGTATGCCACCAGCGGGTCGCGCTGTGCCATCGCCTGCAGGCCGATTCCCTGTCTCATATATTCCATGGCCGTCAGGTGTTCTATCCATGCAGTATCTATTGTGCGCAGCATCAGAAGCCGCTCCAACAGTCTCATATTCTCAGGGCCTATCTCAGCTTCCTTACTATCATAAAGCTCTTTAGAATAGCTTATCAGCTTATCCCTGATTTCTTCAGCGCTTAATGTGGAGAGTGTTTCAGCGCTTATACCACTGTCCAGCGGCATTATAGCACCCACTTCATTGATAACCGAGGCAGCGGCTTCTTCCATATCGTAGCCATTACAGTGAGTATCCACGATATTATTTATCTCTTTTTCCACCATCGCCAGGATATTGGCCTTTAAATCTGCTCCCCCGATTATCTTGCGGCGCTCACCGTAGATAATCTCGCGCTGTTTATTGATGACATCGTCGTATTCAACAAGGTGTTTGCGGATATCGAAGTGATAACCCTCAACTCTTACCTGGGCGTTTTCGATGGAGCGGCTTATGAGCTTGTTCTCGATGGGGGTATCTTCATCCATTCCCAGAGTGTTCATCAGCCCTTTGATACGGTCACCGCCGAAACGCTTCATGATATCGTCTTCCAGGGATACGAAAAAGCGAGAACTCCCGGGGTCTCCCTGACGCCCGGCTCTACCGCGCAACTGGTTATCGATGCGGCGTGCCTCGTGGCGCTCGGTGCCTACGACATGCAACCCACCCAGCTCAACGACTTTGTCATGCCGGGCTTTCCATTCCTGCCATTCTTTTTGATTGGCGGGGTCGGGCTCTCTGCCTCCCAGCAGTATATCAACACCGCGCCCTGCCATGTTGGTCGCCACGGTAACTGCACCCGGTTCTCCGGCGCGGGCGATGATATTGGCTTCCTTTTCATGCTGTTTGGCGTTTAAGACCTCGTGCTTGATGCCCTTTCTTTTCAGCATTTCGCTGAGATATTCCGATTTCTCAATGGAAACCGTACCGATAAGCACCGGCCTTCCCGTCTTTTTAACCTCCTCCACTTCCCTGACTACAGCCCTAAACTTGGATTCGATATCCTTATAAATCCGGTCGGAGAAGTCTTCCCTGACCAGCGGCTTGTTGGTAGGAATAACCACTACCTCCAGGTTATAAATCTTGTGGAACTCCTCCGCTTCGGTAACGGCGGTGCCCGTCATGCCGGCAAGCTTTCGATACATGCGGAAGTAGTTCTGGATGGTGATGGTGGCATAGGTGCGGCTTTCCTGCTGGATTTTAACGCCTTCCTTAGCTTCGATTGCCTGGTGCAACCCCTCGGAATAGCGCCTGCCGGGCATCATTCTGCCAGTGAACTCATCTACGATGATGACCTCGCCGTCTTTGACAACGTACTGGTGGTCTCGCTTGTAGAACTCACGCGCATTCAGGGCGTTCCGTATATGGCGCATAAGGTCGGCATTCTCAGGGTCATACAGTCCAGCGGATTGCAACAGCCCCTCGCGGGCAATCAGGCTTTCCATCTTGGCAAAACCCTCGTCGGTCAGCTCGGCAATGCGCTCTTTCAACTTTACCTCATAGTCCACTTCCGGAGTAAGCCTCTGTATAAGGCGGGCGAATATCTGATATTTCTGTCCTGCTTCCATATCCGGGGCGCTGATGATGAGTGGTGTACGAGCTTCATCTATCAACAGGTTGTCCACCTCATCGACGATAGCATAGTTCAACGGCCTTTGTACGTACCTGGCAGTATCGATTGCCATGTTATCCCTGAGATAGTCGAAACCGAACTCTGCAGAAGTCCCATAAGTAATATCGGCCTGATATGCCTCCCGGCGTGTTATCGGTCTGAAATGCCGCCACGCATCATTCTCTATGCCCGAATCATAATCAGGGTCGAAGAGCAGGGAGGGGGTATGCTCATCCATCTTCTGCATGGGATAGATGCTGGCAACACTAACACCGAGGGCATGGAAAACTGGCCCCATCCAGTAGGGGTCACGGCGTGCCAGATAGTCGTTAACAGTCACCAGATGGCAGCCTTCTCCGGTGAGAGAATTAAGATATAAGGGGAGCGTTGCAACCAGTGTTTTGCCTTCACCGGTTTTCATCTCGGCAATTTTCCCTTGATGCAGCACAATGCCGCCCATTAACTGGACATCGAAGTGCCTTTTGCCGATAGTGCGCCATGCAGCTTCACGTACGGCGGCGAATGCCTCGGGTAGAAGGTCATCGAGTGTCTCCCCAGCCTTCAACCTTTCCTTGAACTCTCCCGTTTTGGCACGGAGTTCTTCATCATTCAGCTTCCGAAAATCGGGCTCGAGCGCATTTATTTTATCGACCACCGGTTGCAGCCGTCTAAGTACTTTTTCGTTGGAATCTGTTGATCCCCCGAATAATTTAAACATCTTTTCCACCTTGTTAATTGATATCAGCAGAACTAGCTGTAAATAGCAGCAGGGCTTAATCTGCTCCCTGCTGCTCGAGGGAAGTGGATTTATGCTCCGAACAGATGATGGCCCGTGCTTCTTCGGCGTGAGATTCCAGGACCATTATCCTGACCTCTCCCATTCCATCGAAAACGAAGCTATGAACGGAGCCGGCAGCATTCGAGCGGAGTATGCAGGGTATGCCGTAACTATCCAGCATTCCCTTGATTATCTGGGCTTCCAATTCCCCTTTGGCTTTGTATATTTCTATCATACTACGGTTATGGTTTGGGCTCAAACAGCTCCCCGACCGATTGCCCTGTATGAATGCGTTGAATAGCCTCCCCCAGCAGCGGAGCGATGGGTAAAACGGTGATTTTATCCAGCTTTTTTCTGCCGCTAACCGGGATTGTATCGGTAACCACCACCTCTTTTACCGGAGAAGCAGCTATACGTTCGATGGCAGGACCCGAAAATACCGGATGGGTACAGCAGGCATATATCTCTCTGGCTCCATTTTTTAACAAAACATTTACGGTGTTTACCAGCGAACCCCCGGTATCGATTTCGTCATCCACCGTAATGGCAGTCTTCCCGGCTACGTCACCGATGATATTCAAGGTCTCCGTCTGGTCGGCATTGCCTATGCGCCTTTTTTCCATGATTGCCAGCGTGGCATTAAGTTTGGCAGCATAATCCCTGGCACGCTTGGTGCTCCCGATATCGGTCGCCACCACTACCAGGTCCTTCAGGTTCTTCTGCTTGAAATAGTTACTGATTATGCCTATAGCCGTCAATTCGTCTACCGGGATGTTGAAGAAACCCTGTATCTGGGCAGCGTGCAGGTCTACCGTCAATATACGGTTGGCTCCGGCGACCGTGAGCAGGTCGGCTACCAGCCTTGCGGTAATGGGTACTCTGGGCTGGTCTTTCTTATCGGTACGCCCGTAGCCATAATAAGAGACGACAGCAGTAATACGGCCGGCAGAAGCCCTCTTCAGAGCATCGATCATTATCAGTAACTCTACCAGGCTCTGGTTGACTGGTGAGCATATAGGCTGCACCACAAAGGTATCGCGCGAGCGAACGTTTTCAAGTATACGCACGAAGATATTTTCGTTGCTGAACTGGAATACCTCGCACTTACCCAGCGGTATATCAAGATATTCGGCAACTGCTGTGGCCAGAGCCGGGTTGGCATTGCCGGTAAATATCTTTAATTCATCCATTGAAATTCCTCTAAACATATTCGAATATACCCTCTAAATCTATTTATCGATTCCCGGCACCGGGAAATTGCGGCACATCTCGACGACTTCATTCCTGACCTGTGCCTGTAACTCCGTATCGTTAATATGGCTTATTATTTTCATTATCATAGAGGCGACCTTCTTCATTTCTCCGGTACCAAATCCGCGTGAAGTTACTGCAGCGGTTCCCAGCCTCATGCCACCCGGAATGCGGGCCGATGAAGCGGTGCCGAAGGGGACGGTATTGCGGTTGACAACAATACCAGCGCGGCCTAAAGCCTCTTCAGCTTCCTTGCCGTTGACGCCTGTGTCCGATAAATCTACCAGCATCAGGTGATTATCCGTTCCGCCGGAAACCAGCCTCAATCCCATTCTTTTAAGCTCGGTCGCCAGTGTGAGCGTATTATCGATA
The DNA here is from genome assembly GCA_964549815.1 of uncultured Dehalococcoidales bacterium. GTDB lineage: Bacteria > Chloroflexota > Dehalococcoidia > Dehalococcoidales > UBA5627 > UBA5627. The sequence continues at coordinate 17,561 of CAZJVO010000013.1, forward strand.
ATGGCTTTCTGGTACTTATAGAAATCCGGCTGCATGGCTTCCTTGAAGGCAACGGCCTTGGCAGCAATGACATGCATCAAAGGCCCTCCCTGCATCCTTGGAAATACCGCTGAATCGATGGCTTTGGCGAATTCTTCTTTGCACAGGATGAAACCACCCCTCGGCCCCCTCAGTGTTTTATGAGTGGTAGAGGTAACCACCTGTGCATATGGAACAGGCGAGGGATGCAGACCGGCAGCCACCAGCCCGGCGATGTGAGCCATATCTGCCATAAGTATGGCGCCGGCTTTGTCGGCGATACATCGAAAACGCTCGAAATCGATAATCCGGGGATAAGCGCTGGAGCCGGCGATTATTATCTTCGGTTTGTGCTCCAGTGCCAGTTTTTCTACCTCCGCATAATCGATTCTTTCCGTTTCCGGATTCAATCCATAGGATACGATGTTGTAATATTTGCCCGAGAAGTTAGCAGGGGCGCCATGCGTTAAATGACCACCGTGAGAAAGATTCATCCCCATGACGGTATCTCCCGGATTTACGAGGGCGAAATAGACTGCCATATTGGCCTGTGCCCCGCTATGCGGCTGCACATTGGCGTGCTCGGCATGGAAGAGCTCTCTGGCGCGGTTGATAGCGATGGTCTCTATGATATCGACATCCTCACACCCACCATAGTAGCGCTTGCCAGGGTATCCCTCGGCATATTTGTTGGTTAAGAAGGTGCCCTGTGCTTCAAGCACAGCTTTACTTGCATAATTTTCGGAAGCAATAAGGTTGATAGTTTCGCGCTGGCGTTTCTTTTCCAGCTCGATGGCCTGACTGATTTCGGGGTCGTTTTGGCTTAAAGAATCCATAAATCTCCTTCCTGAGGAACAAAACGAATATAGTTAATTGTACTATTGTTACAATTGCTTATCAACCTGAATTTCGCCGGTTATTTCAGCAGTTTCTGCCGGGATATCCGGCTGGTCGGTGAATGAAAGTTCGGGAATCGAACCAATTTCAATGGGACTTTCGGGGGTGGCTGGTTTGAAAATCTCCATCTTCCAGATGATATATGCCAGCAGCATCAGGCACAGTGGTATCGAAAGCCACAGCTTTACAGGGGAAAGTACGATGAAAGAGGCGACATGCCCCGTAAGCCAGATTAAGAGGACAATTTTACCCACGCGATGATTATTTAGTTTAGCCATAACCATAGCCATTGCTATGGCTACTGCACCGAGGGTCGGATAGAAATAGAAATAGTAGGTCAGGCGGTCGGTGATTAACACTATGGGTATCCAGGTAAGATATGTTCCGCAAAACCACATCATGGTAAAAAAGCTCTCACGCTCTCCCTTTTTTACATAACGGTATATCAGATAACCGAAAACCGGGATAATCGAGTACAACAGCGTTGGATTGATAAGTCCCTGCCACTTGATTACATCCGTCCCAAAGAAAGTGGGATTCTGGGGAACGAATATCCATTCCCATGGATAAGCCTCCCAGCCGCCACTGTAGTTCTCGAAGGTCAGTTCGCCGGTGCCTGACATCATGTTGATAAAATCGGTGAACGGATTAATCCATTTCATGCAGATTATGGAATCGAATACAAATAAACCTGCGAAGAAGACTACAGGCACCATATAAACGGAAAGCAAAAAGCGTAAAGGCTTGCGGTGTCCAGCAAAGAGCCAGTGCAATCCAATAACGATGCACCCCAGAGCTCCCGTCATCTTGCAAAGCATTGACAACCCCAGGCAGCTGCAGGCTGCGAAGAATTTATCCTTCAGATACAGCCAGAAAGCCAGCAGCATAAAGAACAGGCTGTAAACATCCAGCATATCGATGCTGGATAGCAAAAAGTTGAGATTCTCCAGCGCCAGCAGGAAGGTTGCCAGGGTTGAAATTATCACCGACAGCTTGAGCTCGCGGCAAATCAGAAAAAGCAAAAACAGGTTGGCGATTCCGAAGAGGATGGGGGGCAAGCGCCAGCCAATGGGATTGTCGCCGAATAATTCGATTCCCCCGACGATTATCAGCTTGGACAGTGGTGGGTGTTCGGGGCGGTCGGTAAAATGATTATCGATGATGTTTTGAGCATCTTTTATATAGTAGGTTTCATCGAAGATATAGCCATCGGAAGGCTGGGTAATGACGCTCAGATGCATTATCAGCGAGAACAGGATTATTAAAAATAACCCGCAGTACTCCCAGTGGATGAACCTGAAGAATGCTCGCTTTACTTTTTCCATGTCAAAAAATTGTTCAAAAGATAATTCCAGAGAAAGGCTATAATAATACCGATTAACACAGACAGGATATCGTTAATCCCGATAACCACCGCGCACAGATTGGTTATGCCTATTTGTATCAGGGCTCCGGCCAGACATATAAGATTGAAGTTAAGCAGTCTTTTAAAGAATGCCCCGACTCCCCCGATGTTACGGTCGGAAAAGGTAAAGAAATTATTAAGTATAAAGTTGGTGATTATCGAGGTTTCTATACTGATGATAAGAGCGATATTCCCCGAAAGGATGCCGCTGGACGTATCGTCTATGGGGGTAAATCCTGCAAAGCGTGTCAGCAGGGCGTATAAACCCAGATTAACGATGACGCCGCTGCCGCCGACAATGCAGAACTTGATGAAGCGGGTAAGCTCTCCGGTGCGCCTCATCAGGCTATAGATATGCTTCAGATAATCCAGCTGCTGTCTGGTATTTAATTTACTCTCACCCCTGGCTCGAGTGACAAACATGAAAGGCACTTCCACCACCGATTCCCATTTCCCCAACATCAGAATCTCAAGGAGTATCTTAAAACCGGAAGGGTTCAAATTCGCTTCTTTTACCACGCTTTTTCTTATGGCAAAGAAGCCTGACATAGGGTCTTTGATTTTTCTGGTCGAGGGCAGAAACAGGTGTGACAGAAAAGCAGCGCCTTTCGATATAATCCTGCGCATCAGGCTCCACCCCTCGCAGCCCCCCCCCTTGATATATCTGGAGCCAACTGCGATATCGGCGCCCTTATCGATTGCTTCGATTAACAAGGGAACCACTTCCGGCGGGTGTTGCAGGTCGGCATCCATTACCACAATAATATCGCCGTTTGCACACCCGAAGCCATCCACCACCGCCGATGCCAACCCTTTCTTGCCGCGCCTGACGACTATTCTTACCGGATACCTGGCAGCAAGTGATTCTACCAGCTCCTCTGTTCCATCCGCACTGTTATCGTCTATGATGACTATCTCGTATTTATAATTGGCAAGAGTATCGGCAAGCCGGGTTACCAGCGGCTCGATATTCTCCCTTTCCTTATAGGCGGGAATGACCAGTGAAATATTTTTGTTCATCTATATCGCTTAACAATCAGCTATGAGATTTTGCTTATTCTATCACAAAGACACATATAAAAAAACCGATAACCCACCCAATTCTGATACTACAGCAAAAAGTTACTGTAACATTTTTGCAGGTTTACATTGAAAATCAGAAACAACAGAGGGCCTCTCCTGGAAATCAGTGCAAATGATATTGCTGCAGATTTCAGCTTCAAACATCTTTGACTCGAAAAATTATTAATGTTAGACTAGCTAACTGATACCATATATGTAACGTAATTTTAATGCTGGAGATAGTACACCCATGGAAGCCACAAGAACAAGCATACTGAAATTTCTGCGTGAACCGAAGCAGTTGATTCTTCCTGACAACCAGACCCCTTATGATTGCACCGAAGAGCAGCGTGCCGAATTATGGAATACGGTCGTTCGCCTTTCGAAGGAGGAAGCCGCTGCAGAGCATTTTATCGGCACCATAATGATACTGGAAAAGGGGCTTTTCTGTACTTATGAAATCCCCAAACTGGTCTTGATAGATGGGCATCAGCGGCTGGTGACAATCAATTTGCTCCTGGCAGCACTGGCAAAGACCGCCGACAATGGCGCCAGCGGGGAAGTGACCCGCAAATATATATATGACAACTATTTCACCAACAACATACTGAATAAGGATGAAGATAGTGAAGCCCTTTATTATAAACTGGTTCTTTCTTCAACCGATAACAAGGTATATATGCGACTTATCGAAGGAGAATATCACTTTCCTCTTCCTTCTTTACACCCTATGGTAAAGACGTTCAGGTTCTTTGAGAAAGCAATCAGTGAGAGCGGCCTCTCGCCTGAGGAAATATACCGTGGGATAGGCAAGATTACCGTGCTGGATATATCAACGGACAGGCGTTATGAAAACCCGCAGTATGTGTACGAAAACCTGATGGATTCCGGGTTGAATGTTGAACAGTCCAAGCTACTGCTCAAGTGGCTCTCCTGCCTGCTGGCGGTTTCCTGCATCCCCGAGCCAATTCCCATCAAGCATTAACCCGCTTATTAATCATGGTTGCTATGAATAATACTTCGGCGCCGTTATGTTCGACAGGCTCACCACGAACGGCTAAAGATTCATTTTTCGGCTCTCCCGAGTCCCGACATGTCGGGATCGAAGGGTCTCAGAGCAGAAACAACCAGGATTGATTAAAACAGCCGCTGGAGTGTTATTATGCAATCTGCAAGCCCGGCTCCGGGGGGCCGAGGGCGAATATTGAATCCACCTTGATAATACCAACAGCCGGAATATTCATATTAATTCGTTCCTTCACCCGTTTGGCATAACTGTCGTATATCTCCCCGGATGTTTCAAAACCCTGGAAGGTCCCCTTTATCTGGTAGCCGACCGGGAGCATCTGAATACAGAATACGGTCACCACTGTTTTTCCGGTAGCTTTGAGATTTTCATTGGTTTTGTACCCCCAGATATCGGCAAAAACGATTGTTTCCGGGTCTATTGCGTATAAAGTCTCTTTAGGGACGGTATTTAAATTCCCCTCTGCATCGCAGGTGGTCAACACCTTGGGCAGAACAGGATTTGCATTCAGCATTTCCATTACAACCGGGGGCATCTTTGCCATTTTATGTCTCCTTGCTCAATCAGTTCTTTATGCTTTTAATAGCAATAGTATATATCAATACAGAATTTGATGCTATTCTGCTCCGATATATATTTAAGGCAAAAACCACCGGAAGAGAGGCTATTCAGGGAATACCGCTGCAGAACCATGAGCTGTCTTGCCAATTCCATGAGCGTAGGCCGAATAATCATGGGAGCGATTATCATTTTAACCATAACTGGAAAGACAGACCGTTACCTGATTTTATACCAGATATTCGATGCTGCCAGCGAAACCTGCAAGGTTTGTCACCTCCACCCCGACCCTATATACTATAATTATGACACAATTTAAAATCGCTTCGGATTTCGGTTTGACCGGAGACCAGCCGCAGGCGGTGGAAAAACTGGTCGATGGCCTTAACCGGGGCTATAAAGGGCAGACATTGCTGGGGGTAACCGGCAGCGGCAAGACGTTCACCATGGCTAACGTCATCGAAAGGGTACAAAGGCCTGCGCTGGTAATCAGCCACAACAAGACTCTGGCTGCCCAGCTTTACTCAGAGTTCAAGGAGTTTTTTCCGGAGAATGCCGTGGAGTACTTCGTCAGTTATTATGATTATTATCAGCCGGAGGCATATATACCGCGCACCGATACCTATATCGAAAAGGAAACCGATATCAACGAGGAAATCGACAAGCTGCGCAATGCTGCTACCCGCTCCCTATTCGAACGGCGCGACGTGATTATCGTAGCCTCTGTTTCCTGTATCTATGGCCTGGGCGAGCCGGAGGAATACCGCAGCTTCGTTTTAAACCTCGAAAAAGGAAAGGCTTACCGTAGAAACGATGTTCTGCGCAGGCTGGTAGATATGCAATACGAGCGCAACGATATCGATTTCTCCCGGGGTAAGTTCCGCATCCGCGGCGATACCCTCGAAATCCAGCCATCTTATGAAGATATGGCGCTGCGCATCGAGTTCTTCGGCGACGAGATAGAGCGTATCACGAGAATAGACCCCCTCAATGGAGAATTGGTAGCCGCTCTGGATAAAATCGACATCTACCCGGCAAAGCACTTCGTCACCTCTCATGAAAAGCTGGTGCTGGCTATCGAAAGCATCAGTCAGGAACTTAACGAGAGAGTGAAGGAACTTAAAAATCAAGGTAAAATACTTGAGGCAGCGAGGCTTGAGCAGCGCACCAACTACGACCTGGAAATGCTGGCGGAAGCCGGCTACTGTAACGGGGTCGAGAACTACTCACGGCACCTGTCACAGCGAGCACCGGGTAGTTCCCCGTATACGCTGCTGGATTACTTTCCGGATGATTTCCTTTTGATTATAGACGAATCGCACATGACCGTTCCCCAAATAAGGGGAATGTACAATGGCGACCGCGCTCGCAAGGAAACGCTGGTCGAGTATGGATTTCGTCTGCCATCGGCGCTGGACAACCGCCCGCTTAATTTCGATGAGTTTCAGGAGCACATCAATCAGGTCATCTTCACCTCGGCGACGCCGTCCGAGTATGAACTTAAGAACAGCAGCCAGGTCGTTGAACAGCTGGTGCGCCCCACTGGGCTTCTGGAGCCTTCCATTGAAATAAAGCCTACGACTGGTCAAATCGACGATTTACTCGCACAGATTAAGCTCAGGGTGGCTAAGAAAGAGCGTTGTCTGGTAACCACACTGACGAAAAGACTGGCGGAAAAGCTGGCAGATTATCTTATAGAGATGGATATCAAAACCCATTACCTGCACTCGGAAATCGACACCTTCGAACGCGTGGAGATACTACGTGACCTGCGCCTCGGTGTATACGACGTGGTGGTAGGCATCAACCTTTTAAGAGAGGGGCTCGACCTGCCGGAGGTCAGCCTGGTTGCCATCCTCGATGCCGACAAGGAAGGCTTCCTGCGCTCCGAGGGCTCCCTTATTCAGACAATGGGCAGGGCGGCACGACATATTGACGGGCATGTCATCATGTATGCGGACACAGTTACCGGCTCGATGCAGCGTGCCATCGATGAGGTACAGCGCCGCCGCCACATCCAGGAGGAGTATAATGCCGAACACAATATCACTCCGCAGGGTATCAGGAAAGCCATCAGGGATATCACCGAGCGCATCAGAACAGGGGTTGCCGCCGAGCCCAAAATGGAGTATACTGCTATTCCCCAAACAAGAGAGGACATTACACGCCTTATAAAAGAGCTGGAAAAACAGATGAAGACCCTGGCCAAAAATATGGAATTCGAGAAAGCCGCACTACTTCGCGACCGCATTGTTGAGCTACGGAGAGAACTTATTGTAAAGGAGTTGCCGGAATGAACAATGAAGAAATTGTAATCGAAACCAGACAGGAACGCCGCGAAAAGAAACTGGCAAAGAAAAAAGAGCAGATGCAGAAGCACGGCAAGAGCACCGCAAGGATTTATATCGATTCCCTCTTTAAGAGGCTAGCCAGAAAGAAAAAGTAAGTTCTCTTTTTACTTCACAATTTAAGATAATTTATACTTCCCTTAACACTAATACCCCGACCGTTAGGTAGAGGGATGCAGAAATTCCTTGTTCGACCGAAGGTCGTGTTGCTTAATACCCCGACCGTAAGGTCGTGG
>CAZJVO010000014.1:0-23548 GCA_964549815.1 uncultured Dehalococcoidales bacterium
CGAGGCTGAAGCATCCATGCTGTTATCATCGCCAGTTCCGGACATAGAGATACTCAAAGTAGGACATCATGGCTCGCGGACGGCTTCTTCAGCGGAGTTCCTGTCTGCACTTACTCCCGAGGTTGCCATTTACATGGCAAAAACCGGCAACAGCTATGGGCATCCTCACCAGGAAGCCCTCGATGCCTTGCTGAATGTCGGAGCGCAAATCTACGGAACGGATACCTGTGGAACGATAGTGATTACCACAAACGGAGAGACCTATCAAATCGAAACTGAAAAACCATACGATAGCATAACTGCAATCCCCTGACTTGAATATGCCCACCCTGAAAAATCTATTTCAAAAGTTTAAAAAATCGGAAAAGTTATTGACTTTGCCAGGGGGATAGCCTTTAATATATTTGAAACTTGTTTACTTATCCTTTACGAACAGGCTAATTAATGGAGGAGGCGCATGAAAAGAAGCATATTCGGTTTGCTAACGACTTTGCTGCTGGTGGCAGCGCTGGCGTTTTCTGCCTGTGATAACGGTGGAGGTACTACCACAGGTCTTACCACTTCGAAAATAACTTCTATGACTACCTCGCAAACTGCTCCGACCTCAACTAAGACTACGTCTTCAACACCCCTGATTACGACAACATCATCGACCACATCGAAGACCAGCTCGACAACATCCACTCCCATCACAACCTCGAAAACGACTACGACTTCAACAACTTCGACACCGACCACCAAAACGACATCCTCGGCTACAGGCGAGAGCCTGATGGATATACTGGGGCATTCCTCGGGAATAAACTCCATCTATTATGAAATGGTAACCACCTCAGCTGACTTCCCTCCACAAACTACAAAGGTATGGTTCAAGGGAGACAAGATGCGGACAGAAACGGTTGCCGAGGGCGAAACCATCATCACCATTCTGGATAACAATGCACGAACTATGTATGTATATTATGAATCCACAGGAATGGTAATGGTGATGAATTACCAGCCACAGGAATCCGCTTTAGATGAAACCAGAGGGATTACAGATTATAATCCGGTTATCCTCGGCACCGAAACCTATGACGGCAAGGAATGCGTGGTAATTCAATATACTGTCGAAGGAGCCACTATAAAAATGTGGATATGGAAACAATACGGATTCCCGATAAAGGTAGAGACAACATCATCCCAGGGGACTTATGTAATAGAGTACAGGAATGTTGTATTCAACAGTGTAACCGATGATGTATTCGTTTTACCATCCGGTTTAACAACCATGACTTTCACTGTATAAGAAGAGGAAAACTTAAATAATACGGAAGGCTGAGGATGAATCCCTGCCTTCCGTGCAGTGATATACAAGACTTAGCATTCTATGAATTTGCCTCTTTCATAGCTGCCGAGGACTTTGATAAATGAGGCCGATTTCTTCAAATTCTCCATCGCTCTTTGCGCTTCCGGTTTATTGATGCCAGTCTCAAAATCCATATAGAAGCTGTATTCCCAGTTGCGGCCCATAACCGGGCGGGATTCCAGCTTGGAAAGGTTGATGCCTTCATCGGCAAAGCACTTCATACACTGGTAAAGGCTGCCAGGCGTATTCTTTGCCCTGATGACTATACTGGTCTTATCAGCAGTTTCGGGGTACTGCTCCTTATTTGAGATTATCAAAAAGCGGGTATAGTTATTGCGGTTTGTCCCGATATCCTTTGCCAGTATACGCAAATCGTATAACTTTGCCGACAGGCTGCTACTGATAGCTGCAGCATTCATCAATCCTTTTTCTCGTATCAGCCTGCCGCTGCCAGCGGTATCGTCCATTTCGATACGCACCATCTCGGGATGTTTCTGCAAGAATTCTTCACACTGAGCCATGGCCATCGAATGGCTGTAAACCTCTTTGACATCTTCCATTTTCACACCCGGGAGGGCGAGCAAATCGAACCTTATCTTAAGATACGATTCACCCACGATTTTGGCATCGTATTTTAAAAGCAGATCGTAATTCTCCAGTAAAGAGCCGTAGATGGAATTTTCGATAGCAACAACGCCATAATCGACCAGCCCCTTCTTCACATCCTCAAAAACCTGGTGAAAGGTAGCACCTTCGATTATTTCAGTATCTCCAGGAAACTTATCTCGGGCAACGATATCATGGAAAGAGCCGCGTACACCCTGTATGGAAACCTTTATCATTTCAGCCTCCTTGCATATGTTGATACAGGAAAAGGATATCCCGATAGTTAATAATATAACCTTAAATAGATGGGAAAACAAGATATGCAGATGCCTGAATGCATTTTTAATATCGGGAGCGTCCATCTTTAAAAGGTCAGAATATATAGCCCCTTACAGGAAGTTGAAATCTGTAGCGGTATTGTTTAAACTGGTTTCCAGGAGAAACCTCCTTCTGCTTTTTTAATTTTCAAATTAAATTATCAGGGAGGCTTCTTATCTTTTAAATCAAAACCTTCAAAAATGTTACAGTAACCCGTTGCAATTCTTGCTGCACAGGGGTTTCATCGGGATTGCAAGTATCGTATATTGCCGGATGGCTTCTTCCAGGTTAAGTATCTGGTGCTCGTCAATAGTAAAACTATCGGATTCCTCGGGGGATGGGAGGGGATACCCACTTCTCATATCAAGCGTGGGGAAAAATTCCTCCTCTATGTTCAGCTCTAAAGGACAACTGAATATATTCAGGCATCGCGAACAGGTAATTTCAACAGATACGTAAAACTTGCCTGTTAACAGTATGCTGCGATTGGTGCGGGTTAATTTTACCGCCCCTTTGACGGGAATAAGAATATCATCACCGGTAGTTTCGATTGCTTCATTGATTTTATAATCGCGCGAAGCCCCGATGCTTTCTTTCAGTAACTGGGAAACATTTATTTGCATGCTTACTTTTCTATAACCTGTATATCATTATAATACTCATTATAATCATTGCAACGTAGATACTGCAAACCTTTGTAGTTATGCGTTCAGGCATCTCTTACTGTAACATTTTGCAGGGTTTGATTGAAAAGATAATAGATATGGCAGGCGTTATGCCTTTCCCATGCTCTGAGATATGACAAAGAAGCCTTGCATCAGGAGGACCTCCCGACCATATTCACTTTGCTGGATAAGGTTGCAGGTTCGGCAACTGGTGACACCCGCAAGGATATCGTGAAACTATCCGGTTACCTGAAGGCAAACCGCTCCGGGCTTAAGACTCATCCAGAGATGGATAATGCAGGATTGAGCACCGGGGCTATCGAGGGGAATATCGATAAATTCATTGCCAGGCGAATGAAGCATCAGGGGATGAGTTGGTCCTTCTCCACAAGGAATTGCTCACGTCTGGTCTTCTTTTTCTTGCTTTCATAGCTCAGGCTGGCAAAAGATAATGCTTTCATTTTTTGCTCCATATGATATTTACTACCCCTATTATCCCATATCTGAAGACTTTTTCAGAGTTTCCCTAACTATGAAGTCTCTCTATCTTAAAACCTGCAATTCTGAGACTGTAACCGAGAATATTCATAATTTGCTTTAAAACTGTGAAACTTCTACAATTAGGTTTAAGTCATTGCCATAGAGGATAGCGTTTATATGAAACGGAGAATTATCGGGTGGCTGTTGCTCCCTGTGATATTATCAATCGTACTTATCCCTCTTGCAGGCTGCTTCCAACCCGAAGATAACACAACAACGAAAGAAGTTACCAGCCTGAAAATGGGCGTCCTGCCCCTTGTTTCTGCACTCCCCCTGTTCGTTGCTGTAGATAAGGGGTACTTTGCAGAAGAGAATCTGAATGTAGAGTTGGTTACCTTTAACAGCGCACTGGAAGAAGATGCAGCCTTGCAGGCAGGGGAAATCGACGGCTATTTCAACGACCCCATCAATGCAATAGTCATGATAAACGGCGGCGTGGATATGTCCATAATCAACTCGCCTTATATCGCTAATGAAGAAGACCGGATGTTCGCTATCCTTGTGTCTCCGAAATCGTCGATAACCGATGTAGATGAATTAAAGAGGGTTGAAATAGCTATTGCATATTCGACCAATATCGAGTATATGCAGGATAAGATACTCGAATACTATGGTTTTACAGAAGATGAAATCGCCAACCAGGAAGTGAAACAGATTCCGGTAAGGTTGCAGCTGCTTTTAAGCGGAGAACTTGAAGCAGCCCTGCTCCCCGAACCACTGGTAAGTACAGCGGAACTACAGGGGGCAAGGGTCATTGCCGATGACAGAGTGATATCATTTTCCGAGACGGTTATCGCTCTCGATAACTCGCTGATGCAGCAGGACCCAACATTAAAAGAACGTTTCCTCACCGCCTGCCAAAAGGCGGCAAACAGGATAAATACCGACCCTGAAAGCTGCACCGAGTTATTGTATACGAAGTGCAGCGTACCGGAGGTATTACAGGGTAAGTATAGCATACCCTATTTTGTTGAGAACCATGTACCCACCGAAGAAGAAATAGATGAAATACAGGAATGGCTTGTTCAAAAGGGTGTTCTCAATGAAAAGTTGCCCTATGACAAAGTTGTGAAATAAATATAGAGACTTTGCATGATTCATGTCGAAAACCTTTATAAAAAGTATGGGAAAGAATCGCCATTCATTCTGGACAGCCTGTCTTTCGATGTGCCGATAGGGGATACCATGTCTATCATCGGACCCTCGGGATGCGGAAAAACGACTCTTCTGCATATACTGGGAGGGCTGTTGCCTGCTTCGGGCGGCAAGGTGTTAATCAACGGTAAAGAAATCCACAATCCCCGAAAAAAGACTTCATTCATATTCCAGGATTTTGGTTTGCTGCCCTGGAAAACGGCTGAGGAAAACGCCTGCCTTTCGATGTACATCAGCGGCATCGGGAAAAGGGAGCGTAAAGCAATACTGGATACCCTTTTCAGCGACCTGGGAATATCCGGGCAAAAACACTCTTATCCAGTTCAGATGAGCGGCGGAGAAAAACAGAGAGTTGCCATCGCCCGTTCACTTGCAGTCGATCCCGACCTGCTCCTGATGGATGAACCGTTCTCCGCCCTCGATGCAATGACACGCGAAAAACTGCAGGATATCATCCTTGCAAAATGGCAGGAGAGAAAATTCACAGCAGTCATTGTAACCCACAATATAGAAGAAGCAGTTTTTCTGGGCAGGAGAATCATGATACTGGGTGATAAACCCGCCAGAATCCGGAATATTATTGATAATCCCGGTTTTGGTATGGATAATTTCCGGTTAAGAGACGAATATTTTCAGGTAATGAAAAAAGTAAGAAGCAATATAAATACACAAAATGATGACATGTCGGGCCTTTCAGACAAGCAGCCATGAAAAAATCAGAACTTATCACCTACACATTCGCTGTTCTCCTGATAATAGCCCTCTGGGAGGCTCTGGCGTTGATTCTCGATTCACCCGTTTTGCCAACCCCTGTAGATGTCATCATATCCTGCACTAAAGTGATGAACACCCCCGAATTCTGGCAGCATTTCAGCCAGAGCGGAATTCGTGTTGCTATATCAATAGCTATCAGCCTCGTAATTGCCCTCCCCCTCGGCATCCTTTTAGGTTACAACACTAAAGCCGACAGGATTCTTTCCCCCATATTGTTCCTCACATATCCCATCCCTAAAATAGTCTTTCTGCCGATTATTCTCGTCCTGTTCGGATTAGGCAACCTGTCGAAAATTGTACTTATCACCCTGATTATTTCATATCAACTGCTGGTTATAATCAGGGACGGGGTTTCAAATATTGATAAAAAGCATGTCCAGACCATAAAATCGATGGGCGGCAGCCAGCTTCACACGATTCTCCATGTGCTGGTCCCTGCTGCGCTCCCATCCTGCTTTACGGCACTCAGGCTCTCGACGGGAACCGCCATAACCGTATTATTTCTAGTAGAGACGTATGCCACCAGAGTGGGGTTGGGATTTTATATAATGGATTCCTGGGGTAAAGCCGCTTATGACAAAATGTTTGTTGGAATCATCGGCATGAGCATTCTGGGAATCATCTTCTATGCTATCTTCAGCACACTGGAGAAAAAGGTATGCCACTGGAAAATGCTGGAGAGAGTCAGGGCAACCCCCGAGATAGAGGGAATCAACAGGGTATAAAGCTAATAAATAAGTAATGAGCGTTTGAGGGTAAAAAAACAGTCTCCCTCTGGAGGAAGGCTGTGTAAACGGCTTCCCTCGGGGGGGAGTCCCGACCAGTCGGGAATGAGAGATAATGCAAATCAACCCTCATCCGTCATTTCCGATAAATCGGAACTGCCACCTTCCCCAGAGGGAAGGCTTATAATGAATTTATCTTTCATGCTGAATTCCGACTTGCCGGGATGTAGCATATATAAATGCCATCTTTCTTGCCCATTCTTTTTATAATGGTATAATTATCCCAACAGATTTTGCCGTAATAAAAGGAGTTGTTATGTCTGCAATCGATACTTCAATCTATGAACGCCCGGAAGAATTACTGCAAAACCTGATTCGTTTCAATACCACCAATCCCCCTGGCAATGAAGCCCCCTTGATGGAATATATCGACAGCCTTTTGACGGCAGCCGGATTCGAAACTACCTTGATTGCCAAAGAACCTTCACGCCCCAACCTCATCACACGGCTTAAAGGGAAAGGAGAAGCCCCCCCACTGCTACTTTACGGACATGCCGACGTGGTGACTGCCGACAACCAGAAATGGACTTACCCTCCGTTCGAAGGCAGGATTGCCGACGGATATGTCTGGGGACGTGGTGCACTGGATATGAAGTGTGGATTGGCAATGATGATTGCATCGCTGCTAAGAGCCAAAGCCGAAAACCTGCAGCCAGCCGGGGATATCATCTTCTGCGTTATGTGCGATGAAGAGACGGGTGGGTCTTGCGGCGCCAAATTCCTCATAACCGAGCATACAGGAATCTTCAAAGGAATAAAATACGCCATCAGCGAGTTCGGCGGTTATACCATGTATATCGACGGCAGAAAGTTCTATCTGGTGCAGGTTGCCGAAAAGCAGAACTGCAGCGTTGAGGTAACCTTCCATGGGCCCGGTGGGCATGGCTCTGTGCCGGTAAAAGACAGTGCTATGTCCAGGATGGGTAAAGCCCTGGTAGCCCTGAACGAACACAGGTTGCCCGTGCATATCTCACCGGTAACCGAGAAGATGATAAACGCCGTTGCTTCACATCTTCCAGAACCAGATAGTTCATGCTTCCGACAGCTTCTTAATCCTTCTCTGACGGACTATACGCTCGAAATAATCAAAGATAAGACCGGTAATTTCTTCGACCCTCTGCTGCATAATACCGTCAACGCTATCATAGTCAAAGGCGGGGAAAGAATAAATGTGGTACCGGAAGAGGTTAAGCTCTACCTGGATGGGAGAATCCTGCCGGGTTATACGGATAATGACCTGATATGCGAACTCAGACAGATTATCGGTAGCGATTGTGAGATAAAGATAACCATGTACGAAGCAGTGAAGACCAGCATCGACCTGTCGCTATTCGACCTGCTTTCCGATATACTGACGGAAAGGGAGCCAGATTGCATCCCCATTCCCATCGTTATAAGTGCCAGTACCGATGCCAAACAGCTCGCCAAGCTGGGTATTCAGACCTATGGCTACCTGCCGATAGACCTGCCGGAGGGATTCGATTTTATGAAACTGGTTCACGCCGCCGATGAGAGAATCCCCATCAAAGCCATGCATTCAGGAGCAGACGCCATCTATCAGGTGATAAGCAGATACAGGGAATAATTGTCTATCTTTCTTATTCACTCTTTGCTATGCAAGAAATGATTGCCATGTTAAGTCATTGGAACATCGTGAAGAGCAATATCCATTGAAAGAATTATTACTGCCCCTCTCCATTCAAAAGACTATTGCTCAACCAGAATGACAGTTCCATCCCGCTAGCCTGCAAACAGGGATTATGCTATAGTTTTATACTATGAAAACTAAGATTGACTTTATTGAAAACGGAACCGTTACCTCGGTTAAAGGTTTTAAAGCCGGAGCAACCAATGCCGGCATAAAGAAAAAGGGACCAAAATTGGATCTGGGAATACTTTTCTCCGAAACGCCGTGCGTGGCAGCAGGTGTTTTTACGAGAAATAAAATCAAAGCCGCCCCGGTTATAGTCTGCCAGAACAGGCTGCCTGCCGACGATATACAGGTTGTGATAGCCAACAGCGGATGTGCCAATGCGGTAACTGGCGAACAGGGTTTGAAGGATGCGATAGAAATGGCTTCACTGGCTGCCAAAAAGATCTGCGTCAATCCTGCTAAAGCACTCGTTGCCAGCACTGGCATTATCGGCAGGAACTTGCCGATGGATGCTATAAGAAAAGGTGTCGATAATATTACGCTTTCCGAAGCTGGTGGGCATGCTCTTGTCCGGGCGATAATGACAACCGATACTGCCCCCAAAGAAGTAGCTATTACTGTTAACGACGGTATATTTGCCATCGGAGGGATTGCCAAGGGTTCAGGTATGATACATCCCAATATGGGGACCATGCTTTGCTTCCTGACTACGGATGCCAATGTCGACAGGGACTTTCTTACCGAGGCACTACAAAAGGCTGCCGATATTTCCTTCAACATGGTTTCCGTCGATACCGATACCAGCACCAATGATACAATGATTATTATGGCGAATGGGCTGGCAAAGAACAGGAGGATTGATGTAAAATCGGAGATGGCTCCCACTTTTCAAAAAGCCCTGAATGAGGTTTGCATCTATCTTGCCAAAGCTGTTGCCGCCGATGGGGAAGGCTCTACTAAATTAATAGAGGTCAATGTCAGGGGCGCTCTGGATAATCCATCCGCCAGAACCTGCGCCAGAACTATAGTCGCTTCACCGCTGGTAAAAACAGCGGTTCACGGATGCGACCCCAATTGGGGCAGGGTAATTGCCGCCGCCGGCAGAAGTGGGGCGGAGATACAGGAAGCGAAAACCGATTTATCCATTTGCAATATTTGTCTGCTGGAAAAAGGCATCGCTGTAAAAAACAGGGATAGAGAAGTAGCGGAAGCTATGGCTGGAAAGGTGGTGGTAATAGACCTGAACCTCAATCTGGGTAATGCTTCGGCTACCGCCTGGGGCTGCGATTTGACTGCTGAATACGTTTCTATAAACGCCGATTATACAACTTAATATCTAACATTCTATAATTAAGCTCTTTAAGAGAAGGAGCGATTAATTGAATAATAAACTGAATAATAAAACCATTGTTATAAAACTGGGGGGCTCCCTTTTCGATACCAGAGATACCACCATAGATGATATCGTTTATCTTCAAAAACAGGGGTATCCGCTTGTGGTCATACATGGCGGGGCGAGTATGGTGAACAGGTGGCTGGAAAAACAGAACATCACGCCGAAATTTAGCTGCGGGGAGCGCATTACCGGCAAACCAGAACTGGATATGGTAACCGCAGTGATAGGTGGGTTGATTAACAAAGAGATTGTCGCCACCATCATAGCACACGGCGGAAAAGCCGTCGGCATCAGCGGCGTCGACGGCTCGTTGATAGAAGGGAAAATCCGCGATAAAGCGCTGGGGTACGTAGGCAGCCCGGTAAAGGTAAACCTCGAGGTATTGACAGCTATTCTGGAAGCCGGGTTCATTCCTGTTGTAGCACCTATCAGCCTGAACTCGATAAACAGAGAAGCAGATGACCCACTGCTGCTCAACATCAACGGCGACACCATAGCCGGAGAAATTGCCGCATCCATAAAAGCAGAAAAGCTGATTTTTTTGACCGACGTAAACGGTATACGCGATAGTTCGGGTACCTATTTGCAACGCTTAAGCCCATCAGAAGCCAAAGAGCTGCTGAATTCAGGGGTAGCCAGCGGAGGTATGATTCCCAAAATTAAAGCCTGCCTTCGGGCTACCGAGAACCCTTCAACACTATGCGTTATTATAGATGGCAACCTCAGAAACGCACTGGTAAAGGAAATTGAAGAAGGCGGAACGGGTACCCTGATTTACAATCCGCAAGGAGAAATCAAATGAGCAACTGGCAGGAATTGGAACACGAATATTATATGCCCACTTTCAAGCGCATCCCTATTACCCTCGTCAAAGGGCAGGGATTAAAGGTATGGGATGAAAACGGCAAGGAATATCTCGATTTCGTTGCTGGTATAGCTGTCAACAGTCTGGGACACTGCCATCCAGTAGTGGTTAAAGCCGTTACCGAACAGGTCAATAAACTCATTCAGGTCTCAAATAACTACTATACCATTCCCCAGATTCAACTGGCAGAACTGCTTGTAAAAAACAGCTGCCTGAACAAGGTTTTTATCTGCAACAGCGGAACGGAAGCCACAGAAGGAGCAGTTAAGCTGGCACGTCGCTATGGGCACATTTATTTAAAGGGGGCTTACGAAGTTATTACGGGCACAGGCTCGTTTCACGGGAGAACCCTGGCAATGGTCTCGGCCAGCGGGCAGACCAAGTTTCAGGAACCGTATATCCCCATTCCCTCAGGCTTTATAAACGTAGAGTACAATAATATCGATGCGCTAAAAGCTGCGACCACGGAAAAAACCTGCGCCGTGATGATGGAGCCGATACAGGGTGAAAGTGGAGTCCATCTGCCCGACGACGATTATCTGAAAAAGGTAAGGGCATGGTGCGATGAAAAAGGCATCCTCCTGATTCTGGATGAGATACAGACGGGAGTTGGACGAACAGGGACACTCTTTGCATATCAGCAATACGGCGTGGAACCGGATATAATGACGCTGGCCAAAGGGCTTGCTGGCGGTTTCCCCATCGGAGCTGTACTGGCTAAAAACAGGGCTTCTGTCTTCGCACCGGGAGAACATGGTTCCACTTTCGGTGGCAATCCCCTGGCATGCGCCACCGGCTATGCCGTGCTGAAAACTATCATCGATAACGACATTCCCCTCAATGCTAAAGCTGCCGGCCAGTATCTAACCAGACGGCTGAATGAATTGAAAAATAAATACAATTTCATCATAGAGGTACGCGGCAGGGGGCTTTTACAGGCGATAGAGTTCAACGAAAAAATCGCACTCGAGGTTGTAATGGGTTGTCTTGAAAAGGGACTGCTGCTAAACAAGGTGGGGGATTATATCCTCAGGTTTATGCCCCCGCTTATAATCGGACGGGACGATATCGATAAGGCAATCGATATTCTGGACGAAGTGCTATCGGATATTTGCACAACTAAATAAAAACAGCATTAATATGCTCAAGATGAGCCGTCCCCTACCCCCTCTCTACCAGCAGAGAGGTGCATTATAAAGGATAAGGGGGTAAGACCTGCCGAATTATAGCGGTGAAGACTAACTGAGAAGGAATTATCTTAATATGAATCAGGCACACAAAGTACAAACGAGTGTATTTTTAACTGTAGCCATATCTATGATAATCGTCCTGTGCGCTCCTTCTACAGTAACCCCGGCAAAAGCCAGTAAAATGGGCGATAGCACCATCCTATCCATTGAGAACTTTTCGGGCATTCCTCAGGAAGTAATCGATGATGCGGTTGAAACAGCTGCCTCCCTTTTTGACGATGATGAAGAGAAATGCCAGGACTTTATCCGTCAGGTGCTGGCACTGTATCGAGAAGCAGAGGATGTCGATGTTGTTGTAATCGTCAATTCCGGGGGGTGGGGGTGGTCCCCCATAACAGATTCCAACGAAAAAGGGCTCGCTCCGGGAATCGATGAGATTCTGAGGGAACTGGGGAATTCTACACTATGGATAGATTATTACAGAACGGAACACTCATTTTATGGAGCCATGGGAGAGTTTATGATGGCATTTGGCACCTATCCGCAGAGAGCTCAGGAACTGGCCGCCAGAACCGAGTTTTTGACAGACCACCTGCCTGACTTAAAGGTTATACTGCTGGGAATCAGCAATGGCTGCACCATATGCTCCGGCGCCATGCCGATTCTGAAAGAAAATGGTCGGGTTTACAGTATACAGCTGGGGCCTCCCTTCTGGAACGATACCAGCGATATGGAAAGAGTGCTACTGCTCAGAAGCAACGGCACGATTCCCGATTCGTTCAGCAATGGCTATATTCTTACCATTATACGGGCTAATCTGGAGGCTGCATTCGGTATTTCTCAGGAATATGCAGGCAATATCCTGTTATATATCGGAGCGCCGGGACACGATTACGATTGGGAATATGAAGAGTTGCAGTCAAGAGTAACTGAATTTTTAACTGAATATTTCAGTGCAAATTGATATATAATATACAGCATCAATATATTAAGGAAGGTTGATTATGTCGGAAAAACTGGTACTGGCTTATAGCGGTGGATTGGATACGTCGGTAGCCATCAGGTGGCTACACGAAAAATACGGTTATGATGTCATTGCCGTAACCATAGACGTCGGCAACGAAAAGGATTTTACATTTATTAAAGATAAGGCTGTCAAAGTAGGAGCCATCAAATCGATGGTCATGGATGCCAGAGAGGAATTTGTGAATGACTATATATTCCCCGCGCTCAAGGCGAATGCCATCTACGAGGAGCATTATCCGCTGGCAACTGCACTTGCACGCCCGCTGATTGTAAAAATACTGGTGGACGTGGCACGTTCCGAAGGCGCAAAAGCAATCGCACACGGGTGCACAGGGAAAGGAAACGACCAGGTCCGGTTCGATGTTGGAATTAATTCATTGGCTCCCGACCTGAAGATAGTAGCTCCTGCCCGCGAATGGGGCATGTCCCGTGAGCAGTTGATTCAATACGCCGCTAAATACGGCATACCCCTCCCCATCACCTCCAAAAGCCCTTATTCCATCGATGAAAACCTCTGGGGTAAAAGCACCGAGTGCGGCATCCTGGAAGACCCATGGAATGAACCACCTGAGGATGCCTTCAGCTGGACGAAATCTGTTAAAGATGCTCCCGATGAGCCGGAATATATTGAAATCGGCTTCGAGAAAGGCATCCCTGTATCACTCAATGGGAAAAAGCTGGATGGCATCTGCATCATCCGCAAACTGAATGCGATTGCCGGGAATCACGGCATCGGTAGAATCGACATGGTTGAAAACAGGCTGGTCGGCATAAAATCGCGGGAAACCTATGAAGCCCCGGCTGCTACCGTACTGCTGGCCGCACATAAAGCACTGGAAACATTGACGTTATCCAGGATGCAATACCGCTTTAAGCAAAAGGTTTCGGCAGAATATTCCAATCTTGTATACGAGGGATTATGGTTCACAGCCCATCGAGAAGA
Organism: uncultured Dehalococcoidales bacterium; assembly: GCA_964549815.1. Taxonomy (GTDB): domain Bacteria; phylum Chloroflexota; class Dehalococcoidia; order Dehalococcoidales; family UBA5627; genus UBA5627. The sequence continues at coordinate 13,266 of CAZJVO010000014.1, forward strand.
TTTGACTGCTTATATAAACAGCACACAGCGGTTTGTTACCGGTGACGTGCGCATTAAACTTTATAAGGGCAATTGCACTGTCGTCGGGCGCAAATCGCCCTATTCTCTTTACAGCTACGGGTTGGCTACATATGCCGAGGGCGACCAGTTCGACCAGTCGGCAGCCGTTGGTTTTATTAAATTATGGGGGCTGCCCGCAAAAATACAGGGGCAGATTCAAAAAGAGGAATAAACAATAACAAAGTTTCGCTCATTGCTGAGCCTGTCGAAGGATAACGGGAGCAAGACTGTTCCCGCTATCCTGAAAAACTGAAATATTAACCAAAGTGAGGTATAAATAAATGAGCCATATAAGAAGCCGTTTCGATAAACCTCCCGATGAACTTGTGGTAAAGTATACCTCCTCTCTTCATTATGATTGGCGATTGTACAGCTATGATATCAAGGGGAGCATTGCTCATGCGCACATGCTGGCCAAACAGGGTATCATCGCCAAAGACGAAGCGGATAAGATAGAGAAGGGGCTTAAGATGATTGCCGATGAGATAGAGCAGGGCAAGTTCGAATTCAAACCCGAGCAGGAAGATATCCATATGGCCATAGAGGCGAGACTTTTCGAACTTATCGGCGATGCGGCAGGCAAACTGCATACCGCACGCTCACGCAATGACCAGGTGGCGCTCGATTTCAGACTGTATACCAAAGAGGCTATTTTCGAAACACTGACCAGCATCAGAGCGCTGCAAAAGACATTAGTAAAGTTAGCAGAAGTCAATAAGGACGTTATTATGCCCGGATATACTCATTTGCAGCTTGCACAACCGGTATTGCTGGCCCATCATCTCCTGGCATATTTCGAAATGCTGGAACGTGATTACGGACGGTTTCAGGATTGTTACCAGCGAACGGATGTTTTACCGCTGGGGAGTGGCGCAATAGCCGGGGTTACCTTTAATACAGACCGCCACTTCTTAGCCGAAGAACTCGGGTTCAGCGATATCAGCCGCAACAGTATGGATGCTGTATCGGATAGGGATTTCGCCATAGAGTATATGGCAGACGCCAGTATCTGCATGATGCACCTCTCCCGAATGGCGGAGGAAATCATCCTGTGGTCTTCGGCAGAGTTCAAGTTCATCGAACTGGACGATGCTTATTCGACCGGCAGCAGCCTGATGCCGCAGAAGAAGAACCCCGATGTAGCGGAGCTTGGCAGGGGTAAAACCGGCAGGGTTTATGGCAACCTGATAAGGCTGCTGACAATCATGAAAGGCTTACCGCTTACCTATAACCGGGACTTGCAAGAAGACAAAGAGGGCATGTTCGATACCGTAGACACGCTCCTTATGAGCCTCAAGGTATTTGCAGGGATGCTGGATACACTCCGGTTCAACCCTGAGAATATGAGGCAGGCAGCCAATCAAGGATACATACTGGCAACTGACCTGGCCGATTATCTCGTGGGTAAGGGCGAAGCCTTCCGCAATGCCCATGGGATAATTGCAAAACTGGTAAGTTATGCCGTTAAAAACAATAAACAGATGGATGAGCTGAGCCTCGACGAATATAAACAGTTCTCCCCGCTCTTTGAATCCGATGTAAAAAGAATAACGGTAGAATCGTCCGTTGCAGCACGGAATGTGGTTGGAGGTACTTCGCCTCAACAGGTGGAAAAGGCTCTGCAGAGGGCAAAAGAAATAGCCTGCGACCTCCAGTGATTACAGGCTACTCCCCACAAATACAATCAAGCTATTCGACAGATTGAATCAATTTGTTATGAGTCCGCAGGCATCTGGTGCAGATGTGCAGTCTCATTGCTTTCCCATCGACCTCAGCCTTTATAGAATGGATATTCGGCATCGATATTTTCCGGGTGCGTCTCTTTGAATGGCTCACATGGTGACCGAATAGCATCCTTTTTTCACAGATATCACACTTCATTAAACTTAACCCTCTCTTTTTGACTGTCAAAAAGAATTGTTGTACAATTCGTCCTGTTTATATTAGCATAAATTGCGCAACCTGACAAGAACAATTCTAATAGCACCTTTATAAGGATGGTACACTAAAAAATGAAGCAAAACGACACAATTGGCGGACAGAAATTCCTCGAAATGTTCGCCGCTGCGACCGACTGGCTGGAAAAAAGCGCTTCAGATATCGATGCACTAAATGTATTCCCTGTTCCGGATGGCGATACGGGGACAAATATGTTACTCACCATGCGTTCCACGATAGAACACGGCTTGCAAAATACAAACGACAGTGCATCTGCTGTAGCTCAATCTATGGCCAACGGCGCCTTGATGGGAGCTCGAGGAAACAGTGGGGTAATCCTTTCACAATTTTGGACAGGATTGGCACAGGGTTTAGAGAATAAAGATGTTATCAACGGGAAGGATTTCGCTACCGCACTGGAACAGGCATCGGTTATCGCATATAAGGGCGTAAGTAATCCGGTAGAAGGAACCATACTCACCGTACTCAAAGATGCTTCCAAATCGGCATCGTTAAAAGCTACCAATGGGAAATGCGACTTTATTTCCGTCATGGAAGCCGCCGTATCGGCTGCCGCTGAATCGGTGGCCAATACCCCTGCACTCTTGCCTGTTCTCAGAGAAGCCGGGGTTGTCGATTCGGGTGGCCAGGGACTTTTTACGATACTCGACGGAGCCTTGCGATACCTGCGAGGGGAAACCGAGTTGATGCAATTCAGAAAACCACAAATAATCGCCTCAAGTATTCCGGTAACCCCCACCATCATATCGCATGCCAAGACAGAAGAAGAGGAAGAGATTCCCTTCGGTTACTGTACTGAATTCCTGCTGAAAGGCAAGGAATTGGACCCCGAAAAAATAAAGAAGCAGCTCTTAAAGAAAGGGCAATCGCTGATAGTCGTCGGAGACGATACCACTATCCGTGTGCATATACATGCCCTGGACCCAGGAGAGGTTATCAGTTATGTAACACAACTGGGAACCATACATTCCGTCAGTATAAGGAATATGGATGAGCAACACCAGGATTATCTTGCAAAGCAGAAAAACAGGGTGGTCCCCGCAAATACATCCATAGTCGCAGTCGTAGCCGGAGAGGGGCTGGCAGAGGTTTTTGCCAGCCTCGGTGTAGCCGCTGTTGTTTCCGGCGGACAGACGATGAACCCCAGCACCAAGGATATCCTTATGGGAGTGGAGCGTGCACCATCTGATAAGGTCATCATCCTGCCCAATAATAAAAATATCATCCTTGCGGCTCAACAGGTTCAAGCCTTGACGAATAAAAAGATCTGCGTCATCCCTACCGTTAATGTTCCGCAGGGGGTGGCGGCTTTGCTTGCATTCGATTACGAAAGCGATATGGAAACGAATTGCAACACTATGGCGGAGGCTATAAAATCTGTTAACTCGATAGAAATAACCCATTCCGTACGTTCCTGCAAGATTAACGGACTCGATATAAAAAAGAAGCAGGCTATCGGCCTTCTCAATGGGGCTATAGTGGCTGTACAGGATAATGCCAAAGATGTTCTCAATGAAGTCCTCGATAAAGCCGAACTCGATAAAGCCGAAATCGTTACAATTTATTACGGAGAAAATACAGAAGAATCAGAAGCTCAGATGTGCGGTAAGGATATCAGAGATAAGTATCCCCACCTGCAGGTCGAGGTAGTCAAAGGCAGACAGCCGCATTATAATTATATCGTATCTGTAGAATAATCGGACAAGGAGCATATAATAATGGCAGTTAAGATTATTACCGATACTCTATCCGATATACCCGACGAAGTAGCTAGTGAGCTCGGGCTCACTCTGATACCTTTAACCGTGTCGTTTGGGCGCGAATCCTTTCTTGACCGTATAGAAATCAGTGCTGAGGAATTCTATAAAAGGTTGATACAGAATACGGTCCTCCCTACCACGACACAACCATCTCCGGGGGTCTTCGCGAGTGCTTATAAGAAACTGGCAAAAGAAACTGATGAAATACTGGTAATTACTCTATCCAGCAAGCTCAGCGGAACCTATCAATCGGCGATCACTGCTAAAAATACGATTGATGTAAAATGCCGCATCGAAGTAATAGACTCCCAAAAGATAGTTATGAGCTTCGGGCTGGCAGTTATAGCAGCCGCCAAAATGGCCAATGAAGGATATGGTATAGATGAAATAATGGACAAAACCAAAGCCAGACTGAAAAAATCACAGCTGGTCGCCTATTTCGACACCCTGAAATACCTCGCCAAGGGCGGCCGCATCGGTAAAGCACAAGGGATGCTGGGGTCAATGCTTTCGGTAAAGCCCATTCTCACCATCAAAGATGGAGAAATGGCACCGCTCACCAGAGTCAGGTCAAAGGCGGCTGGTATCGAGTACCTCTATAATGCTGTGGCTAACACCGAAAATATAGAAAGCGTGGGGGTGGAGTATTGTACTACTCCAGAGGATGCCGACATTCTTATCGAGCGCATCAGCACCCTAATTCCCCAGGAGAATATCTATAAATCCATCGTCTGCCCCGTGGTGGGTACCTATTCAGGGCCGGGAGCAGTTGCTGTATCCATAATGCAAAAACCCTGATTGCAAGGAGCAAACTATGACAGTAAAAATCGTCACGGATAGCACTTCCGACCTCCCGCCGGAATTGATAGAAGAATATGGAATTACCATTGTCCCCGCATATGTACAGTTCAACGGAAAGACATACAGGGATGGGATTGATATAACCCAGGATGAGATTTATCAAAAAATGGTAGACGACAATATTGTCGTCAAAACCTCTCAACCCCCTCCCAGCGATTTCGCCAGCGTTTACAGAAGCCTGTTGGCAGAAACCAATGAAATCATTTCCATTCAGGTCACCAGCAAGCTGAGCGGCATTTATAACTCCGCTATACAGGGAAGGGAAATGGTAGGAGGGATGGAGCGCATCGAAGTAATCGATTCTATGTCGACTTCTATGGGTTTGGGGCTGATGACACTCGCTGCTGCCCGTTTGGCAAAGGCAGGAGAAGACATGACCAGAATAATAGAAGAAATCAGGGCTTCCATTCCCAGAACGCATTTATGGGGGATATTCGATACACTTAAATATCTTTTTATTGGTGGGCGTATCGGCAAAGCCAAAGCCCTGCTGGGAGGAATGCTCAATGTGAAGCCGATGCTGACCATGTCTGACGGGGAGCTGCAGCCTACCGGACTGGTGCGCACACGTGCTAAGGGCATCGATAAGCTCTTTGAAAACATAAAGAACTGCCTCAACGTGCAGGATATAGCAATTGTACACAGCAGCACTCCCGGGGATGCGCTATCGCTCAAAGAGCGCATCGGTGCAATAGTGGATAAAAGCAGCATCCATATTTCACGTCTGGGACCTGCGCTGGGTGTTCATGGGGGGCCAGGAACATTAATTCTGGCTTTAAGAGAAAAAATCAGCGATATAAAACAGGTGCCCGGAAATGTGGAAAAGGTGAAAAGAGGGATAACTCTGCCTAACCTTCCCTCCATCCATCTACCTGAAATAAGACTCGCTGCACTGTAGCTCAGCACAATGTCTTAAAACTACCAAAACAGGAGCTTGCTAATGGAGTCTACACCGTTACGTAAGGTTCTGGAGCTTGAGCGCCAAAAAGACTTCAACGACACCGCCGTTTTCGGTGGGCTGGATAAATTTCTGTTTCGCTGGTCAGCTAAAGCCGAAGGAACCATAAATAACCCTGCTGTTCTGAAAAAGTTCCGCCAACTTCAACTGGATAAAATTGGTTATTCCCATCTGGATAAGCAGCAGCGCCGGGCTAAAATAGAAGAGATTCTGGGATTCCTCAAGGAATCCGAAACTGCATCTGTAAAGCCGGCAAAGAAAGCCTCCGGCACAGCTAAAAAAGCCAGCAGTATTCCTGCTGCAAAACATGAAAGGCCAACAGTTGCTAAGACGTCCAATGGCTCTTCACTCGATGCCCCGCTAACAACGATAAAGGGCGTAAGCACCACAGTAGCCGCCAGATTTAATAAATTGGGCGCTTCAACCATAAGAGACCTGTTATATTACTTTCCTCACCGCCACCTCGATTATACCAAAAGGAAAACCATTTCACAGCTGACTGAGGGGAACGAGGAAACCATTGTCGCCAATGTCTGGCAGGTGCGTGAGGTAAGGCTGGGAAATCGCCGCAGTACGGAAGCCATAGTCGGAGATGAAACCGGCAATGTCAGGGTGGTATGGTTCAATAATCCATATATCGTAAAGCAACTATCCACCAATCAGCAGATAGTAATAAGCGGACGGCTCGGTATTTTCAAGAACCAGCCGGTATTCGAATCCCCTGAATGGGAGGTGCTGGAGGATAAAGAACTGATACATACAGGGAGACTGGTTCCACTGTATCCGTTGACTAAAGGACTGTATCCTCGCACAGTTAGAAAGATGATGAAAGGAGTCATCGACCGCTGGGTACCTGAACTGGAAGAATTCCTGCCGGAGCAGCTAAGGCAGCGATGCAAGCTGATGGATTTGCCGCAAGCGATATCCCAGGCACACTTCCCGGATAGTCAGGAAATGAAAGACAGTGCCAGGGCCAGGCTAGCTTTCGACGAGCTTTTCCTTCTGCAACTGGGGGTCTTAAATCGAAAACACCAGTGGCAGGAAAGCCAACCTGCCAATCCCTTCAAGGTCGACCTGGAGCTACTGGATAAATGGATGAAAACGCTGCCCTTCGAATTTACCAGCGCACAGAAAAAAGCAATCTCCGAGATACTGGAAGACCTCAAAAAATCCAAACCGATGTCAAGGCTTTTACAGGGAGAGGTCGGCAGTGGCAAGACTGTTGTAGCTGTGGCTGCCCTGATAACAGCAGCAGCCAACAACTTTCAGGGAGCATTCATGGCACCTACCGAAATCCTCGCCGAACAGCATTTCGCCAGCATATGCAATTTATTAGCAATCAGCGAACAGCAGGAGCCCAGGGATGATTACATTTATACCTGCAAGAGCATTTTGCCACGTCCGATAACCATTGCACTTCTTATCGGGGATATTAAAGGCAAAAAGAAGCAGGAATTGCAGAATGCCATTGCCTCAGGAGCAATAGATATTGTTATCGGAACACACTCCCTGATTCAAAAGGATATCGAGTTCAAGAAATTGGGTCTGGTTATAGTGGATGAGCAGCACCGCTTCGGTGTTACTCAACGCTCGACGCTGCGTCAAAAGGGTTTTAATCCACATATGCTGGTAATGACCGCCACCCCCATACCACGGACATTAGCGTTGACTCTGTATGGGGACCTTGACCTGTCGGTTATAGATGAATTGCCTCTAGGCAGGCAGACCATAAAAACAAAGTGGTTGAAACAGGAGCAAAGGGAAAAAGCCTACGATTTCATACGTAAACGGGTTGCCGAAGGGAGGCAGGCATTTATTATCTGCCCCCTGATAGAGGAGTCGGAAGCCGTTCAGGCACGTGCCGCTATCGGCGAATACGAATTTCTATCACAAGAGGTATTCCCATCGTTAAAACTCGGGCTGCTGCATGGAAGAATGTCATCCTCCGACAAGGACGATGTGATGTCCCGCTTTCGTTCGGGAGAGCTGAATATACTGGTATCAACACCGGTTGTCGAGGTGGGGGTCGATATTCCAAATGCCACAGTAATGCTCATAGAAAGCGCTGACCGCTTCGGTCTTTCGCAACTGCACCAGTTCAGGGGAAGAGTCGGCAGGGGCAAGGAGCAGAGCTATTGTATGCTGCTGGCCGAGACCCCCTCGGAAATCGCCAGAAATCGACTGGAGATAATAGAAAGCGTACATGACGGTTTTCAACTTGCCGAAGAAGACCTGAAAATGCGAGGCCCCGGAGAATTCTTTGGCACTCGCCAGAGCGGAATTCCTGACCTCAGAATGGCCAAAATATCCGATGCCTCCCTTCTGGAAATAGCACGCAGGGAGGCAATAAAACTTTTCGAAAGCGACCCGGGGCTGAAAAAGCCGGAACACAAGCCCCTGCTAAATGAAATGTCGCGCGTGTGGGCTAAAGATATCGGGGAGCAGAGCTGATTTGCACGGTAAACAATCCGGTTCGACACATGGGATACATAATAAACTTCCCACGACCTTACGGTCGAGGTATTAAGCAACACAACTTTCGGTCTAACAAGGAATTTCTGCATCCCTCGACCTAACGGTCGGGGTATTCGTGTTAAGGGAAGTATAAAGGACTGAATATAAATCATAATTTGTTTTTAATCCGCAAAGCAATTAATATATAGATATAAATAATATGTGGAGAGTGTAAAAATGTTATCCCAGATACCAATCAACTTGAATAAAATAGACAGGAAGGACATCGACAAAGAAATTCTCAGGGCAGCGGTTATCGCTGAACTGGATGCCATAAATCTTTATGAGCAGATGGCAAATCTGGCAGAAGATGCCAAACTGAAAACGGTTCTGTTAGACATTGCAAAGGAAGAAAAAACACATGTCGGCGAATTTCAGACCCTGTTATTAATACATGATAAAGAAATGGAAACCGAAATAGCCAACGGTAAAGAGGAAATCGAGGAATTATTCAAAAAATAGAATATAATCCGATATACGTTCGGCTGTTATTACAAGCTTGATTAAATTACTTATATAATGGTGTGTTGTGTTATAATGCACCGTTATATAGCTTTTTATATGGGGGCAATCTTGAGCGAAATTTTACCTGTTAAACAAAAGATTATCGAATCGATACAGCAGGCGGCCATGCAGGCGCAGCAAGCCGGCAAACTACCCAGCATTCCCCTCCCTGATATATCCATCGAGCATCCACAAAAAGCCGAACACGGGGATTATGCTACCAGCCTGCCGCTAAAGCTTGCCCGCACCACAGGACAAAATCCGCTCGGCATAGCTAAAAATATTGCTGCCTTTATAGTTAAAAGCACCGAAATTGCCGATGTTACCGTTGCACCTCCCGGTTTCATCAATTTTACTTTAAGCCAGAACTGGCTAACAGAACAGGTGGATGATATCCTCTCTCAAAGGGATACTTATGGCAATATCGACTGCGGTAATGGTAGTTATGTACAGATAGAATTCGTCAGCGCCAATCCGACAGGTCCTCTGCACGTGGGACACGGACGTGGCGCCGTGCTCGGCAGTACTCTGGCTAATGTGTTGAACGCTGCCGGTTTTAAAGTGCAAAAAGAGTACTATATAAACGATGCCGGCAACCAGGTAGCAGCCTTCAACCGCTCACTTTATGCCCGATACCAGCAGGAATTGGGTATCGACGCAGAAATGCCGGCAGAAGGTTATTTCGGCAGTTATATGGTGGACCTCGCCCGAGAAATAATCAATGAGCACGGAGACCAATTCCTCAAACTGGCGCAGGAAGAAGCCGAAACCAAGCTTGGTAAAGTCGGCCTGGAAAAAATGCTGAAGCAGATAAGAGAATCTCTGGAATCGCTCCGGGTTACTTTCGACTGCTGGTTCAGCGAGAGCAGCCTGTATGAAAATGGTCAATACGACAGAGTGATGTCTATTTTAAAACAAAGCGGGTATCTCGCCGAAAAGGAATCGGCGACCTGGTTCGTATCCACCGCACTCGGTGAAGATAAGGATAACGTGGTTATCCGCAGTGATGGCACTGCAACCTATTTCGCTACCGATATTGCCTATCATTATAACAAGTTCATCGAGCGCAAATTCGACAGGGTTATCGACATCTGGGGAGCTGACCACCAGGGGCATGTTTCCAGAATGGAAGCGGTTATCGGTGCGCTGGGAATCGACCCGAAGCGTTTAAAGGTTATCATTTCACAGATGGTTACATTGAAACGAGGCGGAGAACTCGTCAAACTATCCAAGCGCAGCGGGGATATGATAACGCTCTCCGAGGTTGTCGAAGAGGTGGGAGTAGATGCCTGCCGCTTCTTTTTCCTGTCCCGTTCGGCAGACAGCCAGATGGATTTCGACCTGGAACTGGCCAAGAAAGAATCACAGGATAACCCCGTTTATTATGTTCAGTATGCATATGCACGCATCTCCAGCATACTACGTCTGGCTGAAGAACGGGGTATAACCTATAACGACGGTGATGTTTCACTGCTAACCGATGAATCAGAGCTGGCATTAATACGCAGGATGCTGCTTTTGCCTGAGATAATAGAGCTTATCGCCAATACGCTGGAGCCCCACCACCTGACCTATTATGCCCAGGAATTAGCCACTTCTTTCCACAGCTTCTATAAACAATGCCGGGTGGTATCCGATAACAAGGAAATTACCAGAGCTCGACTCAA
>CAZJVO010000015.1:0-23049 GCA_964549815.1 uncultured Dehalococcoidales bacterium
TTACCAGTACCGGTTCCTCGTTATCTATATCTCCCATTACCAGGGCTACATGCTGGTCCGGGTCCATATCGCTCTTGTATGCGATTATTTTAAACTCACCATATTTCGTAGGCAGTTTTGCCTCAGCTACTCGCTTTACCAGTTTCTCATGCCTGCGCCTGTAGGTTATAAGATCGGCAATACTGACTATCTTTATCCCATATTTATCAGCCATTTCTTTCAATGCAGGCAGCTTTGCCATTGTTCCGTCTTCACTCATTATCTCGCAGATAACACCAGCCGGATACAATCCTGCCATCTTGGCCAGGTCAACTATTGCCTCAGTATGCCCTGCCCTAACCAGCACACCACCTTCCCTGGCTCTTAATGGAAAGATATGCCCCGGCCGTGCAAGATCCGAGGGTTTGGTTCCGGGGTCGATAACCGCTTTTATCGTTGCGGCTCTGTCCTTTGCCGAAATCCCTGTAGTTATACCATGTTTGGCTTCTATCGATACGGTAAAAGCTGTGGTAAATTTTGACGTGTTATGGGACACCATCATCGGAATATCGAGCTCATCCAGCCTCTCGCCTTTTACAGGCATACAGACCAGCCCTCTGGCATGCTTTACCATAAAGTTTATAGCTTCAGGTGTAACCTTTTCTGCGGCTATCGCCAGATCACCCTCGTTCTCTCTGTCTTCATCATCTACAATGACGATAAATTTTCCTTCTTGTATATCTTTTATTGCTTCTTCTATACTGGATAAAACCATATCCTCTGCCCTCAGCAGTTATCCATTATCCTGCAGTTAAAAATCCATTCTCCTCTAAGAAATCAAAGGTTATATTGCTATCGGCAATACCTCTTTTCTTAAATTCGACCATATATTTTGCTAGCACATCGGCTTCCAGATTGACAAGGTCCCCTTCTTTACGATTGCAAAGAACCGTATTTTCCATTGTATAGGCTACTATAGAAACATTGAAAGTGGTATCCCTTCTTGCTATAACCGTCAGGCTGACACCATCTACAGTAATAGATCCCTTCTCCACCACATAGTACATTACATCCTGTGGTGCCTGAATCTTGAAAATTGAAGCACCACCTTCATCTTTTATAGAAAGGATGGACCCCGTAGCATCTACATGACCCTGAACCAGATGCCCGCCCAGTAAACTCTCCAATGTCAATGCTCGTTCCAAATTTACTTCCTCATTCTTTTTAAGGATTTTCAGCGTTGTTCTTTTTAAAGTCTCCGGCATTGCGTCTACGGTGAATGTATTGTTTGTGAACTCTGTTACCGTAAGGCAAGCCCCATTAACAGCAATACTCTCACCATGTTGCATATTCTCAAGAACCTTGCACGCTGTAATCGTAATTCTGTTATGTGATATCGCCTTTATAATACCGATTTCCTGAACTATTCCGGTAAACATATGACTATTCCTTTATATAGCCAACGAACATGACATCATCGCCAAAACGTTCTTCACTTATATTCTTCAGCTTTACAGCATCCATCACCTTCTCCACCCCCCTGCCCCCTATCGCAGTCTTTGCCTTCTCTCCCCCTATTATAATAGGAGCCACAAAGATAACCACTTTGTCTAACAGCTTCTGGTCAAATAACGAACCAAAAAGTATGCTCCCCCCCTCCACCAGAATGCTCATAATCTGCCTCTTCCCCAGTTCCTCCATCAGTATTTTAAGTTCGATATACCCATTTTCAGATGGTATTTCAAATAGCTCTGCACCAACTCTGCAATATGCTTCTCTTTCCATTTCGGTCGTTTTTCTTCCAAGAACCAGCAATGTTTTTCCTGGTTCAGTGAATACCTTGGCTGTTACCGGGGTTAATCCCATTCCATCAATTATTATTCGGAGGGGTTGCTTTTTAGCTGTTCCACCACGTCCTCCACCGCACCTTGCAGTAAGCTGCGGATCATCAGCCAGTACCGTATTTACTCCGGCCATGATAGCATCGTTTATATAACGCATGTTATGTACAAAATGCCTTGATTCCTCCCCACTTATCCATTTTGAATCACCTGTCCAGGTGGCTATTTTCCCATCGAGGCTCATGGCATATTTAATTGTAATAAAGGGCAAACCGGTGAGCTGGAACTTTATGTAAGCCTCGTTAATTTCCCTGGCTTTCTTCTCGCACTCCCCCAGAAATGTTTTTATGCCGGCATTTTCCAACTCAGCTTTCCCTTTCCCATTCACAGCAGGATTGGGATCCAGTATTGCCATATGAACCTCGCTTATTCCTGCTGTGATAATAGATTGAGTACATGGAGATGTACGTCCGTAATGACAGCAGGGTTCGAGTGTTACATACAGCGTTGCTCCTTTTGCTTCTGGCCCTGCCTGCTGCAGGGCTACTATTTCAGCATGGTTGGAGCCTGGTGGCTGAGTGTATCCTTTACCTATGACCTCACCATTCTTAACTATCACTGCGCCCACAGCTGGATTAGGGCTTACCTGCCCTAATGCCAGTTTAGCCATAGATAGTGCCTGTTCCATATAGTCCATGACACCATTCTAACACTCTCGTTTTCATAAGTGCAAATGTAAAAAAACCCAGGTGTTAGCCCTACCTTTAAATAGAGCTAACGCTCTTAATGTAATAATTTTTTATACAGAAGAATATCTTGAGAATTCTATCCTACTGTATAAACCACATTGACAGTTACTATAACTGTTAATTCCCCGGCGCTGATGCTGGTTGATACATTCCCACTCTCAGCATAAGCCGCTCCATCTGTTCTCGTGGAATAATACTCGCTCTCATAGATGCTGATAGGGGCGCCAACCTTTATCCCTGCAGATTTAGCCAATTGAGAGGCTTTTTCTTTCGCATCGGCCATAGCAGCTGTACGGGCTTCTTCGTAATAAGTTTTAGGATTATCAATTGTAAAAGTAGTGCCGCTGACAACCACATATTCCCCCCCAGCATCCACTGCATCGTCGATAATTTCGCCAATACTATTCATATCTCTTATCTTGGCGTTAACAGTATTGGTTACTTTATATCCGAAAAATATATATTCACTGTCTTTCCACGTCCATACAGGCTCTATAGAATAAATAGTAGTTTGAATATCCTTATCGGCGATGCTGTATCCAGTAAGCACATTCATTATGGCAGCCATAGAATCGGCCGCCAGTTGCTGTGCTTCTTCTAAACTATCCATTTGCACCGTAACTCCAAGATTAAGAACCGCAACGTCGGGAGTCACATCCACTTCACCGGTACCGGTTACCGATATTCCGATATCCTGGCTGCTCTGTATTGCCTGAGTAATAGCTGTATCGCTTGAAGACCCGTACATATCGCAGCCGACCAATCCCCCCATCAAAACCATACTGAGGACCACTGAAACAATTATCAGAATTTTTTTCATGATATTATTCTCCTTTCACCTTAACAATATTTTCTGGGATTCATTTGGTAACTGTTCAATTATACTTCTACAAAGCGAAAACTGTAAATTGCCTTGCTCCCCGCCGCAAAAGCATAGGAATGTACCTATCTCTAAGGGGGAGAGACCCATATGCATATAATAACAAATATGTGGATAGCTGAGGTAGGAAGACCATCCATTGGTTTATGACACGATACTAAATTAACCTCGCTGTAGTACTATTTCAATAAACTTTCCTCGAACTCACGGTAGGGGCATTAAGTTCTGTAAGATAAATCTATACTTTGATAATGCAAATTCCCTGTACGCCGCACAACGCTTGTTTGGCAAGCTGAAATAAATGTTTTATAATGCTGAATAACTTGGATAACAATTTATTTAATACCGAGTCTGTAAAAAGCCTGCTGTTCGAGTTCTTAGGAATTTTAGCGCTGGCTATTGCTATCTTCCTGCTTGTTCAGGCTGTAGCCTCTAAAGCAATAGTGGACGGTTCAAGTATGGAACCCAATCTGAGCGATGGACAAAAAATACTGGTAAATAAAGTGGCATACCTTTTTTCAGAACCCCAAAGGGGGGATATCATTATTTTCGACCCCCCTGTTTATTCTGAGAACGATTATATCAAGCGCGTTATCGGGCTGCCGGGTGAAGTGGTGGAAATAAAAGATGGTACCGTCTATATTCACCAGACAGATGGGACGGTAATTGCGCTGGATGAATCAGCCTATATTGCAGATAAACCAAATTATACTTATACCAGTGGGGTTATACCTGAAGATTGCTATTTTGTTCTGGGTGATAACCGTAACAACAGCGGCGATTCCCACTACGGTTGGTTTGTTGCAAAAGATGATATTGTTGGGAAGGCATGGTTTTCTTACTGGCCGTTATCGGATTTTGGATTTGTCTTAAATTATTCGTTTAATTAAAGCTATGAACACAGAAGAAATATTCAGAAAGTCCGGAGCCATACTGGAGGGGCATTTTTTACTCACATCAGGATTGCACTCCCCTGTATACTGGGAGAAATTTCACGTATTGCAGCACCCACGCTATACCGAACAGCTCTGCAGCCTTATCAGCCAGCATTTTGCAAAGTCTAATATCGAAATCGTTGCTGGTCCAACCACCGGCGGAATTATTCTGGCGCATGAAGTGGGCAGGCAGCTAAATGTCAGGAGCCTCTTTGCCGAAAAAGAAGGCGAGAAAAGGGTATTCAGACGTGGTTTTGGCGTTAAACCGGGGGAGAGAGTGCTTGTCGTTGATGATATTTTGACTACAGGAAAATCTGTGTGCGAGGTGCTGGACCTGGTGCATGAGCAGGGCGGAGTCGTTGCCGGTATCGGCGTACTGGTTGACCGCTCCGAACAGGAACACGATTTCGGGGCGCCGCTTTTCAGTTGCCTCCGTTCGAAGACGGTTACTTATAAACCTGAGAATTGCCCCTTATGTGCCGCCGGCGTCCCTTTAGTAAAATTAGGCAGCAGTAATCAGCCTGCAAAATAAATGCACACGGACAGGTTATATTTATATGGATACGTGGTTGATAATTATCACTGCCGCAGTTATTTCAATACTGGCTATCATCATTTCCTTTTATATAATTGACTGGCGTTATAAGCATCTGTTTCGACGATGGCAGGAAACAGAAATGATTGCTTTGGAGCAGGAGAAAAAGAAGATACGCCAATCGGCGATTACCCAGAGCCGTGCCGTACTGGGCGGCAAGTTCACCGAACAGATGACGCCCTATCTACCCGAATTTAAATACGACCCTACTGAAGCCAGATTTATTGGAAGCCCGATTGACCTGATAGTTTTTCCCGGGTTGGCTCAAGGAGACCCGCAAGAAGTTGTTATCATGGAGATAAAAACCGGGAAGCATTGCCAGCTAACTTCATCGGAAAAAAAGATTCGGCAATTGATCGAGGACGGAATGGTCAGATGGGAGCTAATCGAATATAACGGCAAGCAGGGAGATGAGCGAACTCCCGGGGAATAAATTCTTCAGCCGGATTATTATAATAAATAATAGCTATTGATAATCTTAATCTGAAAATCTCCCTCACTCCCTCTTTTCGAAAGAGGGAAATGACTGTTATGTTTGCTCCTTCCCGTTTAAAACGGTTGTAAATACTATTATGAATAGTCTATTGCTGCTCTTTTCGCCGCAAGCGGCGGGAAATTAAACCCTGAAGAGATAATTGATGCAATTTCAAGAATAATATGGACATAATTGTCACTTTAGTAAATGGAGATTGGAGGAATTTAAAAGGCCATTAAAGTTAGCAAAAGGCATTGTAAAAATAGCTCCGTCATACAAGACCAGGCTTTTCCCATAATGACTTCAACTAAATCCTGCCGAATTCTTTTTCCAGTTGTTTCTTCGTGATATGAATCATCGTCGGACGGCCGTGTGGGCAGGCATGCGGCAAATCGGCCTGTTCCATCTGCCGTACCAGCTCCCTCATTTCATCGATGGTCAAGCTCTGCCCGAATCTTACCGCGCTGTGACAGGCCATCGTAGCTATTATATTCTCGGTAATATTGGTTTTATCCTTTACAGACAATTTATCGATAAGTTCATTCAAAGCCGCCTGCCAGTCTTTTTTATACATTATGGATGGCACAGCCCTGACTAGATAATTCCTGTTACCGAAAGGCTCGATGGTAAAACCGAATTCGGAAAGATATCGATAATTCTTATGCAGCGTTTCATCCTGCATCGGTAGTACATCGATGCTGACAGGCTCTAGTAATCCCTGTACCTCCATTCCCTGCTGTTCTTTTTGCCTCGTTATTTTTTCAAACATAATGCGTTCATGCGCCGCATGCTGGTCGATGATATAGATCCCATCGGGGCCTTCGGCAACAATATAGCTGTTCATAGATTGTCCCAGTACGCGCAATACAGGCAGCGAGGAAACCACAGGGAATTCCTGTTTCTCTCTCTCGCTGGTTGTTATATCCATATGTCTCTGCTCCGGAGGGATTATTATCTGTGATTGCCCGCGATAGGAAGCGGCGATCTCTTCCACTTTGGGAACCGGAGCTGTATTTACCAGCGCCTGTCGCACAGCCCTCTGCACTGCCATATAAACAACACCCTCATCCTTAAAGCGGACTTCCGTCTTGGTTGGATGCACATTGGCATCCACATCGGAGAGGGGCACTTCTATATTGATAACTGCTACCGGATGTTTGCCGATCATCAACAAACCATGATAAGCCTCTTCAACCGCCCATACCAGGTTGCGGTTAGCAACCCAGCGGCGGTTCACAAAAAGACTGATGTAATTCCTGTTCGAACGGTTGATTTTGGGAGAAGCAACCATGCCTCCGATTTTTACCAGGTTCTCACTCTCGTTAAATATCTGCTCACCGGTGGTAATCGGCAACATATTTGAGGCAATCTCGACACCGTAAACAGCAATAATGCTATCGACCAGATTCCCCGTCCCGGTCGTTTTCAGGCTCTCGCGCCCATCGATATAAAGTGTAAAGCGCACCCCAGGATAGGCTAAAGCATACTGGCTGACAACGTTAGCGATATAGATGTTTTCCGTCGCCTTTGATTTTATGAACTTCAGTCTGGCAGGGACATTGCGAAAGAGGTTCTTTACCGATATCGTCGTTCCTTGAGACCTGGCCTGTTTCTGTTTTTTAACAGTCAGTCCATTTGCCAATTCAACATATATGCCCGAACTATCGGTTATGCTGCATGAAGTAATCTCCACCTCAGAAACAGAAGCAATGCTTGGCAATGCCTCTCCGCGAAAACCCAGACTGTGGCTTGTGGATAAATCCTCAAAGCTGGATATCTTGCTGGTGGCATGCCGCTTGAAAGCCAATTCGATTTCATCTTCAGGAATACCGCTGCCATTATCGGCTACCCGTATGAGAGTAAGTCCACCACCTGCAATTTCAATTGTTATCTGAGTCGCACTCGCATCCAGAGAGTTTTCCACCAGTTCCTTTACAACCGAAGATGCCCTCTCCACCACCTCTCCGGCTGCAATCTTATTGATGACCTCGTTTTTTAATACCTGTATGGTCATTTTTCAGCCTCCGATAACCTTTGCATTTCTCTTTGCTACAGGACTCTATACCCAATCCCTGATGCTTCGTTCGCCCCTCATAAACTCAGCATGACAATACCATAATGTCATTCCGAGACCACAACGGGTGGACGAAAAATCTGGGGAAGAGGGGATTAAAACATATTCATTATAAATGTTTCATCCTGATAAGTCTGACTTATCACAATATTTTTTATCCCAGCTTCTCCAACCTTGCAAAGCTCAAAAGCAGACGTTTGACACCGGTATTGGGGAAAGCAATCACGACTTCGCTATCATTATTGACAGGCTTGCAACTGACAACCGTCCCTTCCCCGAACTGCGCATGTTTTACCCTGTCGCCGGTTTTCAAATCGGGGAGTTTGTCCGCACGGACAAAAACAGGCGACGGAACAGGACCGGTTCTTTCC
The DNA here is from genome assembly GCA_964549815.1 of uncultured Dehalococcoidales bacterium. Classification (GTDB taxonomy): domain Bacteria; phylum Chloroflexota; class Dehalococcoidia; order Dehalococcoidales; family UBA5627; genus UBA5627. The sequence goes on from CAZJVO010000015.1 coordinate 7,900, forward strand.
CATGAATAAGACTCGCTTCTTGACGGTCTATCCTCATACTGGTTATGTCCGAAGCCGTTACCGCTGTTTTTTATCAGGGCGGCAGGGATATCCTTCAAAAAACGCGAAGGGCTGTTTACCGTGCTTGAACCCATGAGGTTGCGTCGGAAAGCCCTCACAAGGTAAACCTTCGTTTTTGCCCGCGTGATGCCAACATAGCACAGACGGCGTTCTTCTTCCATCTGCCCGGGGTCATCGAAAGAGCGGATATGAGGCAGGATCCCCTCCTCCATCCCCACTATAAATACTACTGGATATTCCAGTCCTTTGGCCTGATGTAGCGTTATCAGTGTTACTGCATCCACAACATCGTCCAGCCCGTCCACATCCGATACGAGGGTTACTCCTTCCAGGAAAGCGGATAAAGCTTCTCCAGACTCATAATCGGCATATTGCTTTGCCACAGACCTCAGTTCCTGGATGTTATCCCACCTGTCTTCATCGTCAGGCAAACTCTTTATGTAGTTCTTATAGCCTGTTTTAGCGATGACCATATCGAAAAGTTCATCCAGCTTCATTTCGTGGCTCTGTTTTTCCAGTCCGTCTATCATATTGAAAAAATCGGCCAGTAACCTGGCGCTGCGGGCGTTAAAAGGGGTATCATCCTGCGATACCGCAAGAGACTTCAGTGCCTGATACTGTGACATATTTCTGGATGACGCCCATTCGGTAAGCTGAGCGATTGTGCGCTCTCCGATACCTCGTTGAGGAACGTTGATTATCCTCAAAAGGCTAACTGTATCGCGCGGATTATGAATCAGCTTCAGATAGGCTATAATATCCTTGATTTCACGGCGTTCATAGAATCGGGTGCCTGCGACCAGCTTATAAGGCGTACCATAGCGAAAAAATGCCTCTTCCAGTGCGCGGGATTGGGCATTGGTGCGATACATCACAGCACAATCGGAGAGTCTGACTTCCCCTGTCTTCAACAAGCGTTCGACTTCTTTTACCACGAAATGAGCCTCTTCCTGCTGCGTAAATGTTTCAATAACTTCAATTTTTTCTCCCTGCTCATTCTCTGTCCACAATTCCGTCTTTTTACGTTGCTTGTTAGAAGAAATGACTGAAGATGCAGTTTCCAGAATATTCCTGGTCGAACGGTAATTCTGCTGTAGCATGAGCACTTTTGCATCGGGGAAATCCTTTTCAAAGTCAAGGATATTCCGTACATCTGCTGAGCGCCAGGAATATATTGACTGGTCGGGGTCTCCCACCACGCAGATGTTGCGGGACCCTCCCGCCAACAGTTTTACCAGTTGGTACTGCACAAGGTTGGTATCCTGGAATTCATCCACCATTATATACAGATACCTGCTACGGTATTTTCCCAGAATTTCTGGGCGTTTGTGGAACAGCTTCACAGTTTTCATCAACAGGTCATCGAAATCCAGCGCATTGCTCTTTTCCAGCATCTGCTGGTATTTTTCATATACGCGCCCGACGACTTCTTCAAAATAACTCCCACTGTGCTGTGTATACATATCTACAGCTATCATCTGGCTTTTAGCATTGCTGATATGAGAAAGGATTGTAGATGCCGAATATTGTTTGGGGTCAAGCTTCAAGGATTCAAAACACTTCTTTACCAGACTTATCTGGTCATCGTTATCGTAAATTACGAAATCTTTTTCGACGCCGATAGCTGCCCCATCCTGGCGCAATATGCGTACGCAAATAGCATGAAAGGTGCCGATGGTAAGGTCTTTTACCGAAGCGCTGACCAGCGTATTCAATCTAGTAACCATTTCTTTGGCAGCCTTGTTGGTAAAAGTGACTGCCATGATACGGTGTGGACTTACTCCGCAAACACGTATTAGATAAGCGATACGGTGAGTAATTACACGCGTCTTGCCGCTTCCTGGGCCGGCGATAATCAGCACAGGACCGTTAATAGCCTCAACGGCTTTCCTTTGTTCGGGATTTAATGAGGAAAGTATGTCCATAAGCACGCTAATTATAACACGCAGAGGGAGGAGAGGTCATTTTAACGATTGGGATAATACAATACGTTTTCTTTGCAAGACGCCGTTATGGTTCGACAAGCTCACGATGTTTGCCTTTCCATGCTTACATTTGTCTTTAAAAATGCTTTGTTATACTGATATACTTGACTTATAGGTGTAAAATGAATATATAATAAAAATCATGAATATTAATAAAACTCTGGTTCAAATAATAAAAAACTCAAAAAATAACTTTTCTAAAGAATACTCTATTTATCTTGAAGATATTGAAGATTTTCTAGTAAACAAGGTAACATTTTCTCAACGTCAACAAAATGCTATTTCTATTTCGCGATGGGTATTGATTGGACATAATAAAGATTCATTAATTAGTTGTTTAAATGAATTAGCTGAAATTGAAACTAAAATTAGAGAATTAGAACCATGGGTTAGAGACCATGTAGTACATTCTTTACTTACTTACATACTAGGTGCAGTTATTAATGAAGATTATATAAAACCATCTTATGGAATTGCTGTAAATAACTTCCAGTGGAAATTGGCTGGATTACTTCATGATGTCGCATATCCAATCGAAATAGCTAAGAATGTAATGAAACCATTTAACGATAAGATAAATGAATTAAGAAGTAGATTTGGTGGAACGCAAACAATAATATATTCAATATTACCCTCCAATCTAGAGATATTAAGTAATAATAAGAACGGTTTAGATTTAATACAAAAACAACTAGAGACATGGGGACTTAATATTAACGCTAAGGAAGAATACGCCAGAATTCAACAGTCTGGTAAAATATGCCATGGTATTAATGGTTCTCTTGTAGTATTAAATATTATAGATACTATGTACCAGCGGTGTAATCCAAATAGAGAATATAAACCTTGTATTGAAAATGGTTGTAGTTGGAATCAAAAGTTTTTTGATGAAGATATAGTTTCTGCTTGTTCTGCCATATTCATACATAATTTACCTGAAGAAGTCTATTATAATAATAAAATCAATTGTTCAAAAGCTCCGTTACCTTTTCTTTTAAAACTATGTGATTGTTTACAAGATTGGGAAAGACCATCTTTTAATAATCGTGAAGGTTTTTCAGCAGATTTATTTGATATAAAAATAGAAGATGGGACTATCCTTTTTTATGCCCCCGCAGATAATAAAATTAAATTGGAACAATCGATATCAAAATGTTTAGATACAAATAACATTCAAATTGTAGTTGGTAAATAAATTTAACATTTTCAAACCAGATTCTAAAATACCCCCAAACATGAAAAGCAAGCTCCAGATAAACAACGTTAACTCTTGGTTCGGGGAATATGCCCACCGAAATCCAGAAGCAGCATTGCCTTCAACTCTGACACCGCATCGATTAACTTATCAAGCTCAACCTGCGAACCGTTCATATCGAAAGCCTTTATATCAGATTCCTTTACTATCACCACATACAACGGTTTCTTTGAACAGAAAGACGAAATCCTTTTCTTTTTTGAAAAACAGTGAGTAGTAACCTGAACCACCAGTATCACAGTCAATCCGCAGACCTCGACGGGGGTATCAACGACTATTTCTTCCTTTTCCATCTTTCCGCCATCATTATCCGGAGAGTCTTAAATACAGCTCTCGAAAATATAAACCTGGCTAAGGGAATTATAAACCTGACAGGTAAGAACCGCAGAGAACTTTCGGCATAACCTTCGAGGATACTCCTGCCTTCGAACGACGGTTGAAATCTGATGCTGCTGTTTTCAGAGGCATAAAACATGATACAAGGATAGACGGCAGCGCAGAGAAAACCCGTATAGGCAGGGTCATCGAACCCTACCGTCATATCTATATTGATTTTCCTGATACTAAAACGCCCTGCTATATCTTCCAGAAGAATTTTCACCTGCCTGAGTAAACCTCTTATGGGCAGTTCAGTAAACGTACTAACAGACCACGATTTTTCTTTTTTCTTTTCTTTACCGGGTTTCTTTTCAGCCTTTTCAGATAGCTTTATTTCTTTCTTGATAAGACCGAAAAGCCACACTGAATATATACTGAACTGCGTTTTTCCATAACGTTCAATGTGAAAAAATATTTCAACAGGAATACAAAGAAGAATAATTATCAGGGCGATAAGGCAAGCGAAAGCAACAATCACCCACAATTATTTTTCCTTCTTTTCTTCTTTCTTTTCTTTCCTGCCTTCGAAGACCTTTTCTATTGCTTTGGGTACGGTTTCAGTTATTTTTTCAATAGCTCCAGATACACCACTCATTATCGGCTCTACCCTTATCTCTTCTTTGTTGACGATTATGACAGCAACAGGCTTTATACAGGCACCACCCCCGCTACCAGCGCCTGACATTTCACCTTTCTGTTTGGACACACTTAAACCCGAATTAGAACCAGCACCAAAACCGAAACTGACACTAATTAAAGGAATTAATGTTTTATCATCGAGCACTATCGGGTCGCCAACCAGTGTCCTGGTATTGATCAGCTTTTCGATTTCCCCCATGGTTGCTTTTACCAGGTTCTCTAAATCATCCATTAACTTTTCCTCCTTTAATTTTTACTCAGTAATGCCTCAATTATGAGAGTATACTCCGTATCACCTATATGTCAATATAGTCCCACGGCTAAATTAGATGTAAAATTTCTGTTAAAAATTGTTCCTTTTTATTCGGCTATTTTACACGTTAATACAAATTGAAAAAGGCCAAAGTAAAGACCCCCGGCTAAGCCGGGTGAGGTTTCTTATGACCCCTGTTATACCAGGTGATTCACAATCAACCCCGAAGGGAGCTTGGGATAAAAATAGGTCGACTTCCTCGGCATCCTGTCACCGACATCGGCAATATCCTTTATCGTCTGGCTTTTCACCATGCCAGTGATAACAGCCAGCTGACAATCCCCGCTGAGCACCCGGTCGACTGCTTCTTGCCGATTGTGGGTATAAGCAATTCGCCTCTCATCATCGCTCTGCATTCCTAAAATCTCTTCCAGTATGATATGGTCGACTATGCTGACATCCATTTTCTTATAGACATCGGAATGAGAAGATGGCATTCGGCTGCTGATAGAAGCAAAATCTCTCAATGTGAGTATCGACATCTTACCTTCGGAAAGGCCGGCGATGAGCAGCTTCAACCCCACCCCATCCACCATCAGAGCATCCACACGATGCCACATATTGGGGTGGCTTAAAGGCAATTCCTGTATATCGAAATACTGCTTCAACCTGTCCTCGAGTGTGTGCAGTGCTGAAGGCTCAAGGCCATGCAGCAGACGATGGGTCGGAAAGATGATAAGGCCAGGGTCATCCATATCCAGCAGGGTCATCATTACAAAGTTATATGGGGCATCGAGGTCAGAACCACTATCACACTGGCTGCGTTCCCGCTGGTATACCAGAGCGCTTTCATAGCGGTGATGCCCATCGGCAACATAGAGAGGCTTGCCCTTGAAATATTCAATCAACTCCTTTACCGCCTGCGGCTCCGTTATCGTCCAGACATTATGCCTCTCTCCATTCAGCTCAGCGGTGGATATCAATAAATCCCCTTTATCCTGCCCGTTCAAAAGAGAGGAAATCAGGCGATCCTTATCCTCATACATTGCCATTACCGGGCTGGTATTGGCATTCAATGCCCGCAGCAGATTAATTCTATCCTTCTTGGGGCCCTTAAAAGTGTTCTCATGCGGACGTATAATATTCTTTTCCCATGCCTCCAGCCGGACTCTGACAATCAGCGAACGCCTCCTGTATGCAGCACCCCCGAGATTAAAAAACTGGTCATGCACATAAATCGCCGGCGCCTCATCGGCAACCATCACCTTTTCTTCCAGCCACTGTCGGAAAATAGCCGCCGAGCGAGTGTACCTGTTATTCGTATCGGAATCACCGGGTTGAATTCGGTTATATTCGATGCGTATAAAATTGTAGGGGCTGCGGCGGTGCAGTTCCTCGTCCATCCTGGGGGTAATAATATCATAAGGGGGGCAAATTAACCCCGATATATCATCGACTGCCTCTTTATTATAATGCACACCACGAAAAGGTCGTATATCAGCCATCTAAATTTCTATTCTCCATATCCTGTTTATTTTGTTTCCTGTACTTAATATCATCAATCAAATACGGCTTGACCATATTATTATATTAAACATTGCAGGGCTTGTGCCCCCGACTGCAATAAAATGACCGGGAAATCCTGGACTTATCGGATGGGGCAGCTCTTCCGATATATCAGAATTCAACAGGGTAATTGGGCTGCAACGATAAAACCCTCCCCCACCCAGCGTTTTAAAGTGCAGGTTCAAACCCTTAATAATCAAACTTTCGGCTTCAAAAGGTCCAGCAACTCGCTTTCGGTAATTATCTTTACCCCCATCTCCCGGGCGCGCTCCAGCTTTGAGCCAGGGTCTGCCCCCACCACCAGAAAATTGGTTTTCCGCGTCACATCGCTCTTAGCTTCGCCACCGGCTTGCCTGATTTTTCCCTCCGCCTCCGCACGCGTCATGGTTTCCAGCTTGCCGGTAATCACAAACTCCTGCCCTGCCAGTGGCAGTTCTTTTTTCTCTTCTTTATCCGCAGAAGACATTGAGACGCCGGCGTCTTTCAATTTGCATATTATCTCCATATTGGTTGGATTGCTAAAGTAGGCAACTATGCTATCGGCAATCTTCGGACCGATATCAGGAATTTCCTGCAATCTTTCTTTCGTTGCTCCGGCCAGATTATCGATACTGCCGAATTCATCCGCCAGGATTCCAGCGATTTCTTTGCCCACGTGCCGTATTCCCAGCGCAAATATAAGATTAGCAAGCGGTCGTTTCTTGCTCTTTTCAATAGCTTCCAGCAGGTTGTCTACGCTCTTTTCACCCAGCCTCTCAATATTCAAAAGTTTATTCCTCTTATTCTTGAGCGTGTACAAATCACCAAAATCACCTGCCAATCCCTCCCTGTAGAGCAAAGCACTCATTTTTTCCCCTATGCCGCGTATATCCATAGCCTCGCGGGATGCGAAATGCACCATTTTCAACACCACTTGCGCCGGGCAGGCCGCATTGGGACAATAATACATCACTTCACCTTCCGGCCGGTATATCCTGCTGCCGCATTCGGGGCAAACACCATTGACCTTAGCCAGCAGGCTGAACTCCTTCGCATCGGGGGGGCGCTTACTGAGAACCGGCCCCACTATCTGAGGTATCACATCGCCAGCCCTTTGAATGATAACGGTATCCCCTTCGCGAATATCTTTTCTTCGAATGTCGTCTTCGTTATGCAATGTTGCCTGTTTGATGGTTACCCCACCTATAGTCACCGGTTCGAGTACGGCATAGGGATTCAACGTTCCCGTCCGCCCCACATTGATGCGTATCTCTTTTAAAAGGGTATTGCCCTGCATTGCCGGGAACTTGTAGGCAATCGCCCATCTTGGTTCACGCCCGACATCTCCCAGCTGCTTCTGGAGTTCTATCTGGTCTATCTTGGCAACGACGCCATCGATTTCGTACGGCAGGCTCTCCCTTTTTGACTGCCATTCATTGTGATATTCCTCTACCTGCTCAATGGAATCCACTCTGCGGTTATGGGGGTTTATCTTGAATCCCAGCGATTTCATATACTCCAACGCTTCCCAATGGGTTGGGGGAAATTCGGCTCCCTCCAGGCGTGCCAGATTGTAAATATAGATGTCGAGGGGGCGTCTGGCAGTTATGGTGGTATCCAGCTGTCGCACCGAACCTGCAGCCGCATTACGAGGATTGGCAAAAAGAGGCAGCCCTTCTGCAGCACGCTCCTTATTCAACTTGATGAATCCTTCACGAGGCATGATGACCTCTCCCCTGACCTCGATCAAGGGCGGCGCTTCTTTGAGCAGTGATAGCGGGACGCTTTTAATAGTTTTGAGATTCCGGGTAATATTCTCTCCCTTATAACCATCACCACGCGTCGCACCCACAGCCAGTTTCCCTTCTATATATGTCAGAGCCACAGACAACCCATCCAATTTATGTTCGCATACAAAGACCGGGGGCATCCCATTCAGCAGCTTCAGTGTACGTTTATACCAGGCCTTCAGTTCATCATATGAGAATACGTTTCCCAGGGATAACATGGGCAACTTGTGTTCCACCACCCCGAAAGCCTCTTCCGGTTCAGCGCCTACCCTTTGCGTGGGAGATTCAGGAGTCAGAAACTGCGGATATTGCTCCTCGAGCTGGCGCAGGCGGCTCATCAGCCGGTCATATTCAGCATCGCTGATTTCCGGGCTGTCCAGTACATAATACAGGTAGTTATGACGGTTGATTTCTGCCCGAAGCCTTTCTATCTCGGCTTTAACATCGTCGATTTTCATATAAGCATTAGTATATCAGATTATACGGGGTTGATTAAATTAGGCACAGGTATTATTCTAATACCTGATGAAATTAATTGTTGGACTGGGCAACCCGGGACGAGAATATTCGAACAACCGCCACAACGCAGGTTTTATGTGCCTGGCGTATCTGGCAAAGAAGCATCGAATCGAATTCGACAGAAAGAAGGCAGCTGCCAGAATCGGGTGCGGCAGGATAGAGGGTATCGATGTCGTGCTGGCTAAACCCCAAACTTTTATGAATCTCAGCGGAGAATCCGTAAGCCGCCTGATGCACCTCTTCAGGCTTGGTCCAGAGGATTTAATCGTCATCCACGACGATATGGACCTGCCGCTGGGGAAGGTGCGCATCCGGGGAGGGGGTAGCTCGGGGGGGCATAAAGGCATCGACTCGGTAATTCGAGCAATCGGTACCCCCGATTTTGTCCGCATTAAAATAGGCATCGGTCGCCCACCGAAAGATGCAGATAGCGTAGATGATGAAAGGGATATCGTCGATTTCGTTCTCAGCAGCTTTACTCCCGAAGAAAAGAAACAGCTCGAGCCGTCGATTGCCAGGGCGGCTGACGCTGTTCCCTGCCTGCTGACTGAGGGGCTCAAATCAGCAATGAATAAGTATAATTGACGCTGCTGCTCTTCCTGAATCCCAACGTACCTGGAAAGAGTCAAAGAGCGAGAATAAGCCCGATTGATGAAAACTGACATGACATTGCCAATGGCTGGTTCAGATGTTATAATCCCTTTATCTGAATTGCGCATAAAATGACCAGTAAAAATAAATTTATTGCTGTTATCGGTGCTTCCAGGGCTTCGGCACAGGAACTCAGGCTGGCCGAAGAAGTCGGGCGTGAAATAGCGAAGAGCGGGGCAAATCTCGTTTGCGGAGGGCTGAACGGCGTAATGGAAGCTGCCTGCCGCGGCGCCGTTTCCGAGGGGGGATTGACCATAGGAATCCTGCCGGGGAATGACCGGACCGAGGCAAATGCTTGCGTTCAAATCCCCGTGGTAACAGGAATCGGCTATGCCCGCAATTCAATCGTGGTAAAATCAGCCCAGGCGGTTATCGCTATCGGCGGCAGCTACGGCACCCTGACGGAAATAGGTTATGCCCTCTTGAACGGAATCCCGGTAATCGGTCTGAATACATGGACGTTATCCCATAAAGAAAAGGTTGATGATTCTATAATCCGGGCTAAAAATGCTGCCGATGCCGTTGCCATGGCGCTGGAAATGATAACAGATTAAAATATAAGATATTCGGAGGATTGGTAAATTGTCCACGATAAAAAGTCTTAAAGCCAGGGAGATTCTGGATTCCAGAGGCAACCCTACTCTGGAAGTCGAAGCCCGCTTAGCCGACGGAACAATAGGTTGTGCCGCTGTGCCATCGGGCGCCAGCACAGGCAAATACGAAGCCGTAGAGCTGCGCGATGCAGATAAATCACGGTATAATGGACTAGGAGTCCTGAAAGCAGTCTCTAATGTCAACGACATTATTGCCCCGACTTTAATCGGCATGCCTGCACCCAATCAGACAGCCATCGACGATAAACTAATAAAGCTCGACGACACAGACAATAAATCCAGGCTCGGTGCCAATGCCATACTCGGTGTATCCCTCGCCGTAGCCCATGCGGCAGCCAATTATCTGGATACTCCCCTATACCAATATCTGGGAAACGAAAACACCTATAAAATGCCGGTTCCAATGCTAAATATCTTAAATGGGGGAAAGCATGCCTTCCAATCTACCGACCTGCAGGAGTTCATGGTGGTGCCTGCAGGAGCCGAAAGTTTCGCTCAAGCACTGCAGATGGGGGTTGAAATATATCACAGCCTTAAATCGGTTCTCAAAAGCAAGGGGCTGAACACCAACGTCGGCGACGAGGGAGGCTTTGCCCCTTCGTTATCCTCCAATAATCAGGCTATAGAATACATAATTCAGGCAATCGAAAAGGCAGGATATAAACCAGGGCAGGATTGCTTCATAGCCCTGGATGCAGCAGCCAGCGAATTTTATAAAAATGGGAAATACCATCTTGAACGCGAAGATAAGGCCATGACCAGCAATGAGATGATTGATTTTTATGCAAACTGGATAAACATCTATCCCATCATCAGCATTGAGGATGGGATGGCTGAAGACGATTGGGAAGGCTGGCAATCAATGACACAAAAGCTCGGCGACAGGGTTCAACTGGTGGGGGATGACCTTTATGTTACCAACATTTACAGACTTGCCAAAGGCATAGAGACGAAAGCCTCTAATTCCATCCTGATAAAATTGAACCAGATAGGAACACTTACCGAGACCATATCCGCCATTGAAATGGCACACCGCGCCGGATGGACTGCCATTGTCAGTCACCGTTCAGGAGAAACAGAGGATACCACAATTGCCGACCTGGCAGCAGGGCTGTGCACCGGTCAAATAAAAACAGGCGCCCCCTGCCGTTCGGAACGCAATGCAAAATATAATCGGCTTCTAAAAATCGAAGCCGATCTCGGGAGCAAGGCGATTTTTGCAGGAAAACAGGCATTCTCCAATCTCAAGAAACGATTAGATGAATGAAGAATCGATAAAGATTCCCCGGCAACCCTCGAAATGGCTCTGCCATAAGCTGCAGTGCTGCGCTGACTTTATGAACACCTTTACCGAAAACAACAATGACTGTTATTATCTGGACATTTTTGCCGGGAGCGGTATTTATCCTTGTAAAATTATTAACAGCGCTATTGAAGGTACCGAGATTGCGGCGCTGAAAAGTAAATTTAAACGATGCATTTTTATCGTCAGCAACCCCATGGAAGCCGAATTACTCAGGCAATCGACGATAAAATATAAAGACCGCAGCTATATTATCACAGGTAATTGTATTAACGATATCATAATGCAACAAGCTTTCGACCTGATTCCTCGTTCGAAATCTGCCTTTGCACTGGTGGACCCCATTGGTTATACAGGGTTACGCTGGACAACAATAAAAAAACTCGCCTCCCATGGTCAGGACTGGAGGGGGCATAAAATAGATATGATGATAATCCTTCCGCTGGAGATGGCCCTTTTGAGAAATCTTACCAGAGAGGACTGTGAAACGTCCATCAACCGCCTCTTCGGGAACACTGAGTGGCAGCGTATCCGTCAGGACAGATTAGATGGAAAAATAGACCATTATCAGGCAGGGCAGGAGCTGATTGACCTGTTTAAAAAAGGATTGAAAGGGCTGCAATATCGGTATATCGAAGACCTGCAGCCGGCACGCTTTTCCAATCCTCCCAACTACCATATAATCTGGGCAAGCGATAATGCCAGCCGAAAAGCAGAACTCGATGATATTTGGAATAGAGCAAGATTTCTACCCTGTGAGCTGTTCGGAGAATTCCCAAAAGAGTAATCCCATGGATAAAATCGGCATTACAACCACGGTTCCCATAGAGGTATTGCTGGCTGCCGGCTACCAGCCGGTTGACCTGAACAACCTTTTTATCAGCGACCCCGACCCCGAACACCTGATAAGAATTGCCGAAAAAGATGGTTTCCCTGTTAATTGCTGCGGCTGGATTAAGGGTATCTATGGGGTATGCATGGAATATGACGTAGACACCGTTATGTGCGTAACCAACGGTGATTGCTCCAATACCGTCATGTTGATGGAGGTATTAAAATACAAAGGGTTGAAAACCATACCATTCGCCTATCCGGAACAGCCGGACGAAGTGCAAATGCAGAAAACCCTGATTGGACTGGCAAGGACACTCGGAACAACTATCGAAGCTGCTGAAGAAGTCAGGAAACAACTGGAACCCTGCCGCCGGCTGGTTGATAAACTGGACACGCTCACATGGAGAGGCAACAAAGTAAGCGGCTACGAAAATCATCTGTGGCTGGTGTCTGCATCCGATTTCAATGGAGACCCCGCTGAATATCACCGCCAACTGCAGACATTAGTCGATGAGGCTGAAAAACACAAAGCCTGTTCCGAAAAAACTCTGCGTCTGGCTTATATCGGGGTGCCATCTATATATGGGAAAGACATGTACCGCTTTATCGAAAATAATGGCGCCAGAGTGGTCTATAATGAAGTACAGAGGCAGTTCGCCATGACACAGCCCGCAAAGTCGCTGGCAGAGCAATACTCCACCTACACCTATCCTTATTCAATTTATCGGAGGGTAGACGATATTGCAAAAGAAATCCAGAAAAGGCAGATAGACGGCATCATACACTATGTCCAGGCTTTCTGTTACAGGGGGATTGGTGGTATTATATTCAACAATATCTTTAAATTACCCATGCTCACGCTGGAAGGCAACGATAACTTCTTCCTTAATCAGCACATAAGAACCCGCATAGAGGCTTTTATAGATATGCTCGAACGTAATCGGAGCAAATAAATATAATCCAAATAAGGGGGAAATAAATATGACCAGAGTCGGTATCAACGGATTCGGCAGAATCGGCAGATTGGCCTTAAGGACAATAAATGAATACCACACCAGCGACCTGGAGGTAGTAGCTGTAAACGACCTTACAGATGCTCAAACCAATGCCCATCTTTTTAAATGGGACAGCACTTATGGGGAATACAGGGGGGAGGTAAAAACCGGAGATAGTTGTATTTATATCGATGGCAAAAGTATAAAAGTCCTTTCACAAAAGGACCCCGCTCAGATTCCCTGGTCTGATTACGGAGTGGAGATTGTCATCGAATCCACCGGCATATTTACCGATGCCGAGAAAGCTGCTGCGCACAAAAAGGGCAGCGTCAAAAAAGTTATTATCTCGGCACCTGCCAAAAACGAGGATATCACCATTGTGCTGGGCGTTAATGAGGACAAATATCAACCGGATAAGCACCATATAATTTCCAACGCATCGTGTACCACCAATTGCCTTGCACCGGTTGCCAAAGTGCTTCACCAGAACTTTGAAATAATAAAGGGATTGATGACCACCGTTCATTCCTATACCAATGACCAGAGATTACAGGATATGTATCATAAAGACCTGAGACGTGCCCGCGCTGCCACTGAGAACATGGTGCCCACCACCACAGGCGCTGCTAAAGCCATCTCACTGGTTTTACCTGAACTCAAAGGAAAACTCCATGGGCTGGCTCTCAGGGTGCCGACCCCTACCGTTTCTCTGGTAGATTTAGTTGTCGAAATCGGGAGGGAAGCAACTGCAGAAGAAATCAACCATGCCCTTAAAACCGCTTCGGAAGGGAAGTTAAAGGGGATACTGGGGTACTGCGAGGAACCACTGGTAAGCTCAGATTTTAAGGGCAACCCACTGAGTTCCATCGTCGATGCCCTCGAGACGCTGGTTGTGGGCGGCAATATGGTAAAGGTACTTTCCTGGTATGACAACGAATGGGGCTATTGCTGCCGGCTGGCTGACCTCGCTGCTTTTATAGCAAAAAAGGCCGACTAGTCTACAATAGGGATGTGATGCACAATAGAAATCCATGGGAAATCCTGTGGATTTCTAACTGTCTGTAGCGGAAGTTATTGGTTATCCTGAATGCTGGTTTAAGAGGGCGACACCCCTGGAGTTATGTAAGCTAACTTAACACAGTTGCTGAGGGGTGGTATAAATATAATATCCCCCACCCCAGATGTTGATTTCCATCAATCCGTAAGAAATCCCGATTTATCGGGACTTCGTCACGACTCATCATTAGGACTCGAAGATAATCAACTATCTTACGCTTGTGGTGTCTGTTCTGAGCCATTCGTAATGAGTCCTGATTTATCGAAGAACCATAACATCGCCATACCCTTCATTTATAGATTTATAGAATTGTCATAGCAGTGTATAATTCATGGATACAACCGATACAATCAAGGAAATTATATGTTTCTACCAACGACCCGCAAGGAACTGAATAATCTCAAATGGGATAAGCTAGATGTTGTTCTGGTAACTGGAGATAGTTATATCGATAGCCCATTTATCGGCATTGCGGTTATCGGCAAAGTGCTTGCCAATGCTGGCTTCCGTGTCGGCATAATTGCCCAGCCCGATATCCATTCGGGAAAAGATATCACCAGACTGGGAGAACCCGAATTATTCTGGGGAGTATCCGGTGGCAGTATCGACTCCATGATAGCTAATTATACTTCTCTTAAGAAAAGAAGGAAGAGCGACGATTACACACCAGGCGGAATCAATGACCGCCGTCCCGACCGGGCTACGATTGTCTATACTAACCTCATCAAGCAGTATTTCAAGCATACCAGACCAATAATGCTCGGCGGCATCGAGGCCAGTCTACGTCGCATTGCTCATTATGATTACTGGTCTGACAGTATCCGTTCCTCTATATTATTTGATTCTAAGGCAGATTATCTGCTTTATGGCATGGCTGAAAAATCCGTTTTGCAATTTGCCAATGCGATGAAAAACGGCGAAGACGCCAGGAAAATCAGGGGGCTGTGTTATATCGCGGGGAAAGCGGATGAAATTCCCGAAGGCTACCTCAAATTACCTGCTTTCGATACAGTTAAGACCGATAACAAGGCACTGATAGAAATGTTTCATACCTTCTATAAAAATAACGACCCTCTGAACGCTGCAGGATTATATCAGAAACAGGGTACCCGTTATCTTATCCATAATCCTCCCGCCCTGCATCTTACTCAGGCAGAAATGGATGCCGTATATGCGCTCGACTACGAACGCGCCCAGCACCCCTATTATGAAAAGTGGGGAAAGGTAAAAGCGCTGGAAACCATCAGGTTCTCCATTCCAACGCACCGCGGC
>CAZJVO010000016.1:0-22718 GCA_964549815.1 uncultured Dehalococcoidales bacterium
ACCGAACTGGCAAGGGCACTAGCCGAATTCATGTTCGGCAACGAGGACTCGTTAGTACGTATCGATATGTCGGAATTTATGGAGAAATTCGCTGTATCGAGGCTGGTGGGTGCCCCCCCCGGATATGTCGGCTTTGAAGAAGGCGGGCAACTGACCGAAGCGGTAAGAAGAAAATCGTATTGCTGCATCCTTTTAGATGAAATCGAAAAGGCGCATCCGGATGTATTCAATATACTTTTACAGATATTCGATGACGGACATCTGACCGATGCCAAGGGCAGAAGGGTGGATTTCCGCAACAGTATCATAATTATGACCAGCAATATCGGTGCGGAGCTGATTCGCAAAGGACACGGCATCGGCTTTGCTACCCGCAGTGACGAAGCCAAGGCACAGCAGCAATCTTACGATACCATGAAAGACAAGCTGCTGGGCGAGGTTAAAAAGGCCTTCAAGCCGGAGTTCTTAAACCGTATCGATTCGGTGGTGGTCTTCCATCCGCTGAATAAAGAACAGATACGGCAAATAGTCGATTTGATGCTGGCAAATGTAACCAAACAGCTTTCGGAGAAGGAAATCAAGCTGAGAGTATCCGATGAAGCCAAGGACTTCCTCGGCAAGAAGGGTTATGATGAGGTTTACGGTGCACGCCCGCTGCGCCGTGTCATACAGGATATGCTGGAGGACAGAATATCCGAGGATATCCTGCGCGGCAACTTTAAGGCCGGCGATGTCATCTGCGTCGACCTCGAAGAAGAATCCATCGTTATACACGCCGTTCCGCCTGAGGACGAAGAGGCTCTCAAGCTGCCGACACCGGTCGGCGCATTGCCGGGCGATAGCAGCACGGATGTGATGGAACTGTAATCCGGCTATGTTTATATAATTGATGATATAAGGGGCGTTAGCAGTATCAATGCTTAACCGCCCCTTTTTTATGTATATCTGACATATGGGAAGGAAAATAACACAGGATGAATGTTGATTGGGGGCAGGCGTTTCAGGTTGGCGTCATAGGTTTTGCGCTTGTCTTTTTAGTATTAATTATCCTTGCCATAGCCATGTGGCTGATCGGCTGGGTTTTTAATAAATCTATAAGTTTTAAAACTCTATTTAAAAGAGAGAAAAAAATACGCACTGCCGATATTTCCGAGAGTAAACCGAAGGAAGATCCCGAATACAATCCCAGGTTTAAAATCGATAATATCGACCGCTACGAATAGAAAGAAAGATAAATGCTATTTGATGTTTTAGAAACAGGTTTTCTTGGAATAACATGGGGCGCTGTAATCATGATTGTTGTGGGAGCAGTACTCCTGTATCTCGGTATCGTTAAAAAGATGGAACCCCTCCTGCTTGTACCTATCGGTTTCGGCGTAATTCTTGTCAACCTGCCTTTCGGCGGGCTGATGGATACTGTCGTAGACGGCGTAACCTACAACTATTATGTTGTCGGTGGTGAACCTATCGGATTGCTTTCAAGATTGTTCCACTATGGACTCGACTGGGAAATTATTCCCCTATTTATATTCCTGGGGTTGGGCGCCATGACCGATTTCGGACCGATTATCGCCAATCCCAAAACTTTAATACTGGGTGCGGGCGCCCAATTCGGAGTATACTTTGCTTTCTTTGTCGCACTACTGTTCGGTTTCGATATATTCGAAGCAGCCTGTATCGGCATTATAGGCGGAGCGGATGGGCCTACCACTATCTATTTAACCAACAGACTGGCTCCGACATTTATCGGCTCAACGGCGGTAGCAGCCTATACCTATATGGCGCTGGTTCCCATGATACAACCGCCCATTATTAAGCTCTGCACTACTAAAAAAGAACGCGCCATCTATATGAAACCACAATTAAGGGATGTCGCCAAGAAAGAAAAAATCATCTTCCCTATTATCGCTTCCGTTATTATCATTCTGCTGGTTCCCGATTCAGCTCCGCTTATCGGTATGTTCATGCTGGGAAACCTTTTACGTGAAAGCGGCGTTACTGACAGATTAGCTGAAACCGCTGCCAATGCCATGATGAATATCTTAACAGTCTGCCTTGGTCTATGCGTCGGCGCGTTTATGACTGCCGAAAACTTCCTGCGTGTCGACAGTTTGCTGGTATTCTTTATTGGTATCATCGCTTTCGCCACCGCCACCGCCGGCGGTGTACTGCTTGCCAAATTTATGAACCTATTCGTAAAAGAAAAAATGAATCCCATGATAGGCGCTGCCGGTGTATCGGCAGTCCCTATGGCCGCCCGCGTAGTGCAGAAGATGGGACAGGAAGCCAATCCCAAGAACTTCCTCTTGATGCAGGCAATGGGGCCCAATATTGCCGGTGTTATCGGCACGGCTACCGCTGCCGGTCTGTTTATCGGCATGCTGCAATAGTATTCTATCCTCGCTTTCGGTCTCCTGATAGCTTATTTGGGCTTTTTGAATTCGACCCCGTAGAGTCGATTCGTTTTTCCTCTTGTCTTATATGACCGGATAGCTTAAAATCATGCAATGGATATCAAACCCGAAGGCTTAATCAGACTCGATAAGCAGAACATGCAAAAAGCATCGCAAATGTTTACGCGCGCTTTTTACAACGACCCGTTCAGCCAGTATGCCTTCCCGGATACCAAAGAGCGTGATTCGAAGCTTATCTATATGAATGAAATGTCCTTGCGATTCGGGCTGCGCTACGGTATGGTTTACGCGCCGTCGGAAAAAATCGAGGGCGGAGCTATCTGGATGCCGCCCGGCAAATGGGAGATGTCGATTCCCGGAATCTTTTTATCCGGCGCATTAAGCTCCATCATTAAGATGGGTATCGATGCCGAACTTAAAATGATGCCACTCGATAATTATATGTCACTGAAACATAAAAAACTGGCTCCTTTCCCCCACTGGTACCTGGCGCTTCTGGCAGTCGAACCGCAGTACCAGAAACAGGGGTATGCCGGCAAACTGCTGCGCGGAATGCTGGATGAGATAGATAAGGAAGGCTCACCCGCCTACCTGGAAACGGACTCTGAAAAAAATTACCTGATGTATCAACACTTTGGTTTTAAAATTATAGATGAATTTACTCTCCCCAAAACGGATATCAGGTTGTGGTCGATGCTGAGGGATAAAGCAGGCAAGTAGTTATATCTCTTTTTCCCGCTTGCCTTATACATTATTTAAATCAGTAATCGGTGCTGATAGGTCTTCACTATAACCCCCGAAATATACCTTTTCATGATTATTACGGGAGTATTTCCCGTCTATTGATTATTAAGCTGGATATCTGGATGGTTTTCGGTAATTTATAGTGTATAATGCTTAATAAGTAGAATAAAAGTAAAGAATGATTTAGCCTTGGGGAAAAAGGAGTATTGATATGCCTGATAATAATAACTTTACGCGCCGTGATTTTATTAAAACCGTTGGAATCGCCGGGGTGGCGCTGGGCGCTACCATGACGGGATTGAGCCTGGCAGGCTGCAAGAAAACGGAAGAGGAATACCCTATTGATTCCACCGTTTCTACAACTCTCGAAAAAACTGTAGCATTCGATAATACTGTTACCGGGCTTACTCCCCTTGAGCTTTCACATATTGCACAATACAACCAGTATGGTTATGGCACATGGACAGATGGGGCACCTCTCCCCTGTGACACCAGAACCGATCTCATGGAAGCCGGCTATAGCGGTACATCGGTCACCAGGAAAACAAAACTTTTAAATTTCTTTGCCATTACCGATATCCATACCACCGACAAGGAATCCCCTGCCCAGTTGATATATCTCCAGCAATTGAATGAAAGAGACGCCGCGGTTACCTCGATATATTCCGGAGTAATGCTGTATACAACCCATGTTCTCGACGCAGCCGTGCAGACGGTAAACGCCCTTCATAAACAAAACCCGATCGACTTCGGCATCTCTCTGGGCGATACCTGCAACAGCACCCAGTACAACGAACTCAGGTGGTACATCGATGTCCTTGACGGAAAGGTCATCACTCCGAGTTCCGGCGCTCATCTGGGAGCCGAAACCATCGATTATCAGAAACCATTCAAAGCGGCAGGCCTTAATAAAAACATCCCATGGTATCAAACCCTCGGCAACCACGACCATTTCTGGATCGGGTCGTTCCCGGTAAATGATTCCCTGCGGGAGTCCTACATCAGCGACAATGTCTTTGCCGCCGGAGATGTCCTGGCCGACCCCCGAAATATAAACAATCCTGAGTACTACATGGGCGTTCTCGACGGTTCGGCAACCTATGGCGACATTATCGATGCCGGACCGGTCGAAAAGTTCCGCAATCCTCCGAAGGTTGTAAAAGATCCGGACCGCCGTTCGCTTTTGAGAACGGAATGGATACAGGAATTTTTTAATACTTCTTCAAAACCGTCCGGCCACGGCTTCGACCTGGTCGATCCGGAACAGGAAGAAGGCTTTGCCTGTTACAGCTTCGTGCCGAAGTCGGATATACCTATCAAGGTGATCGTTCTCGATGATACCCAGCGGGAAGACGATGGCTCTGACGATATCCACGGTCATGGTTTTCTTGACCAGGCGCGTTATGACTGGCTCAAGAAAGAGCTGGCAGACGGACAGGCGAACGACCAGCTTATGATCATCGCTGCCCACATCCCGATTGGCGTCCAGCCGTATAAATCCGGGTTTGAGTGGTGGGATAATCCTTTAAATGCGGTAACCCTGCCGGATCTGATTACGGAGCTACAAAATCATCCGAATTTTATCATGTGGATATCCGGACACCTTCATACCAATACCGTCAAAGCATTTACCGGGCCTACACCGGAACAGGGCTTCTGGCAGGTGGAAACATCGTCGTTAAGGGACTTCCCCCAGCAATTGCGCACTTTTGAGATCTATTTAAACAGCGACTATACCATTTCAATCGTTACGACCAATGTCGATACGGCCGTAAAAGCGGGAACACCCGCCGCTATATCGCGTAAATATGCTGTTGCGGCACAGCAGATAACCAACGGCAAACTTATTTACCAGAATCCAAGCCGCCTTGTAAATCTGACTGACCAGACTTATGTTAAAGATGCGGATGGCAAAACAATCCCGGATCCGACTATAAAGCCGATGCCTACGGGTTCGTACAATGCAGAGCTTTTCAAACAATTAAGCGCCCAAATGCAGGCTAAGATGAAGGAGTTATATCCGCCAACGGTATAGTTATAAAATAACTAAAATTATATGAATTGCAGCTAAGAAAATGTACCAGAGTAAAGCAGGCTCAAAGGAGTAGTCCCCGCATCAACTACCGGAAATCTCCAGCATCCTCTCGATAGATATCACAGCCTTGACGCGAATATCTTCAGGAACTTTTACCTGCGGGGACATATCCTGCAAGGATAACAAAACGCTCTCTAAAGTGGTCATCTTCATATTCGGACACTCTGCTCTTTCAGAAACAGGGATGAATGTCTTACCGGGATTCTCTTTCCGCAGTCGGTGCAGTATTCCGGTCTCGGTGCCCACAATTATTTCTTTTACGTCCGTTTCCCGGGCAAAACGGCACATACCGCCGGTGCTCAAGACCTCATCGGCTATGGAAACTACATCGGGGCGGCATTCTGGATGCACCACAACTTTAGCTTGAGGATGTTCCTGTCTCAGAGAGATAATATCCTCCGAACGGATACGCGCATGTGTCGGGCAATAACCCGGCCATAGATGCACTTTTTTATCCGTTTTACCGGCTATGTAAGACCCCAGATATTGGTCGGGTACAAAGAGGATTTCATCGGCTCCGAGGCTTTCGACTATCTTCAAAGCATTCGAGGAGGTGCAGCAAACATCCGCTTCCGCTTTCACCTCGGCAGAAGAATTGATATAACACACCACCGGAACACCCGGGAGCGCAGCCTTCTTTTCCCTCAATCCCTTTACCGTGATCATATTAGCCATAGGGCAGCCGGCTTCAAACTCTGGAAGCAAAACAGTTCTGCCGGGGCATAAGATGGAGGCGGTTTCCGCCATAAAATATACCCCGCAGAACACGATCACGCCGGCATCGGTTTTGGCCGCCTTTTGGCTTAACTCCAGCGAATCGCCGACGAAATCGGCAATATCCTGTATTTCGCCGCGCTGATAGTTATGGGCAAGTATAACCGCCCCTCTTTGTTGTTTGAGCCGGCGGATACTTTCTATCAGTTCAAAATCTTCTGTTTTCATCGATTATTTGGTTCTTACCAATTACGGCTGCCGGCTATTTCCGCTCCTGATCCACTCTATACTTTCACCCTCATCAGTCTCATCCCGACTGGTCGGGACTTCCCCAAGGGGAAGCCTAAATAACGCCTTCCCTCGGGGGAAGGTGTCATCCCGACTTATCGGGATGACGGATGAGGGAAAAAGCAGCAGAAAATATATCACGCTCAGAATGAACGAATTTATATTTAGCAGCAACAGCCTTTGTCGCAGCCCTTGTTGACTACCTTTATGGAGTCTCCGGCTTTCGCCGTTCCGCCGCGGATAACCTTGGCAAAAACACCTTCTTTGGGCATAATACATTTGCCGGTTTGCTGCATGATGGCGCAGCCGCTGTGGCATTCCTTGCCGATCTGGCTGATCTCAAGGATGATTTCATCCCCGACCGATACATGGGTGCCAATCGGGATAGAAACCAAATTTATCCCTTCGGTCGTCAGGTTTTCGGCAAAATCACCCGGCCCGACATTTAAACCCATATCGCGCATCTTCTGGATGCTCTCGATCGCCAGCAGGCTTACCTGCCGGTGCCAGGCCGAACTGGCATGGGCATCGTCAATAAGACCGAACCCCTCTTTAAAAAGTCCGCTCTCGATCACCTTCTTGGTGGTGCCCTTTTCCTTACTCTGACAAACCGCAAGAATTTTTGCCATATATACACTCCTTTCTTGTATCGACTGATTTCCCTTCTTTTTTATTTTGATAATCCTCAATGGCCGATTTTATTGCCTCTTCAGCCAGCACAGAGCAATGCATCTTTATCGGGGGCAGACCGTCCAGCGCTTCGGCGACCGCCTTATTGGAAACCGCCAGCGCTTCTTCGACGCTCTTGCCCTTCACCATCTCGGTAGCCATAGAACTGGTGGCAATGGCTGCTCCGCAGCCGAACGTCTTGAACTTAACATCGGTGATGATGTTGTCATCCACCTTGATATAAAGCTCCATCACATCGCCGCAAACCGGGTTCCCGACGTGCCCCACCCCATCGGCATTGTCTAAAGCGCCGACATTTCTCGGATTTCTACAGTGGTCCATCACCTTCGGACTATACAAAGCAAATGCATCCTTCATTATCAGACCTCCCTTTAATTTATATTCTTACAAGCGGGGACATCGCCCTCAGCCTGGTAACTATCGGCGGGAAAACATTCAGAACCAGATCTATATCTTCTTCGGTGGTCAATCTGCCGAGACTGAATCTCAACGAACCGTGCGCCTGTTCATGGTTTAAGCCCATCGAGAGGAGCACGTGAGACGGTTCCAGGCTGGCCGAGCTGCAGGCAGAGCCGGTAGAAGCACAGATGCCTTCGAAATCGAGATTCAAGAGCATCGATTCGCCCTCTACAAACTCGAAGCTGATATTGACGTTATTGGGCAGCCTGTTTAAAGGATGGCCGTTCAAATGCGAATGGTCGATCTTACCCAGCAATCCGGATATCAGCTTGTCCCGTAAAGGAAGCAATCTTTCGGTTTCAGCTTTCATATCTTCCATTGCCAGTTCGGCAGCCTTTCCAAAACCTACTATTCCGGGGACATTTTCAGTGCCGGCACGCTTCCTGTTCTCCTGTTCACCGCCATGTATGAAAGGAATTATCTTTATCCCTTTCTTGATATAGATAGCGCCGACGCCCTTCGGGCCGTAGAGCTTGTGCGCCGACATGGAAAGCAGATCAACACCGAGTTCTTTCACATCTATGGGGATATGCCCTGCCGTCTGCACCGCATCGGTATGGAAATAAATACCGGCTTTCCTGGCAATTTTGCCTATTTCGGCTATCGGCTGTATGGTTCCCACCTCGTTATTGGCGTGCATGACCGATATCAGGATGGTTTTATCTGTAATCGCCTTCTGGACATCGGCCGGGTCGACCATGCCGAACTTATCGACGGGGAGATAGGTTATTTTAAAACCCTTTTTGGCCAGGTACTTGCAGGTTTCCATGATGGCATGATGTTCTACGGAAGAGGTAATAATATGATTGCCTTTGGCTTCATTGGCAAAGGCAATACATTTAAGAGCAAAATTATCCGCTTCCGTTCCGCCGCTACAGAAATAAATACTTTCACTGCCGGCGTTAATAAGATTGGCTACCTTGCTCCTGGCTTCTTCCAAGGCGCCCTTAGCCTCCTGCCCGTAAGTATGGATGCTGGAAGGATTCCCGTAAATTTCAGCAAAATACGGGAGCATCGCCTTCACCACTTCGGGGTGGGTGGGGGTGGTGGCTGCATAATCGAAATATATATGTTTCATATTCACATCCTTATATGTTTAAACCTTACTAATTGGTCTTAACTATTAATATACCTTTCAACCCCGCCGCTTCCTTCGACAAGCTCAGGACGAGCGGCTTTATTATCCTGTCTTCACTCATCCTGAGTCCCGATTTATCGGGAAAGGGTCAGAGCGGAAAAAGCTTTACCCTGAAACAAGGAATATCCCCACCTGCGCAAACAAATTGGGGAACAACTTAACAATCCTGTTCTTATCCAGAAAAACGGTTTTTTCTATTTTTAATTTTTTCCAGCGGCAATAATCGTAGAAATCATTTATGCTCAGGAAATGCAGGTTCGGGGTATCGCACCACATGTACGGCAGCGATAAAGTTACCGGAGCTTTCCCCTTAAAAATCATCTGTAATCTCGATGTATAGTAAGCAAAATTGGGAAAACCTATGATGACTTTTCGCCCCACCCTGACCGCTTCTTCCAGCACCATCTCCAGGTTTTTAACCTGCTGTAAAGTCTGGTTCAGTATCACGTAGTCGAACGATTTATCGCCGTATTCTGATAATCCGGCATCGATATCCTGATGAGAAACGCTCAAACCGCGGGATACGCATTCGTATATCGCTTTTTCATCGACCTCCAGCCCGCAGCCGCGGACATGCCTGTTGTTTACAAGCAGATACAGCAATTTGCCGTCGCCGCAACCCAGATCCAGCACCGAAGAAGCATCCGGTATCATATTAACGATGACCCAGTGTTCCAGCTTCGCAAATTCTTCATTTGGATTCTTTAAAGAACTATTCATGCGATACCCTTCTTAAAAAATGCCCTATCAGATTACTTTCCCCTTCGATTTCTATTAAAAAGGCGTCATGCCCGTAGGTGGAATTCAATTCGCAATAGGTAACATCTATACCGGACAGTTTGCAGGCCTTCACGATTTCCTTCGACTGGTATGCCGGATATAACCAGTCCGACTTGAAGGCCATTACCAGAAATTTCACATCTTTAGCTACCGTAAAAACATCGCTCAGATTTGAACCGGTAATATCGAATAGGTCCAGCGCCTTGGTTATATAAAGATATGAATTGGCATCGAATCTCTTAACAAAATTATCACCCTTATATTGCAGATACCCCTCGACCTCGAAGTCAGGGCTGAACTTGGTATTCTGTTTCACACCTTTAACACGGCGCCCGAACTTTTCAGACATCGATGAATCGCTCATATAAGTGATATGCCCGATCATTCGAGCCAGTGATAATCCCCTGACAGGAGAGATCCCTTCGCTGTAATAATTGCCGCCCTTCCAATCCGGGTCAGCCATAATAGCCTGACGCCCCACCTCATTGAAAGCGATCTGCTGCGGCGAATGCCTCGAGGTAGTGGCAATAACTATTGCGGATGCTATCTTTTCGGGATAAGAGATAGCCCATTGTAATGCCTGCATCCCCCCCATCGAGCCGCCGGCTACAGCTAATAACTTCTTTATACCCAGATGTTTTACCAGACCGGATTGAGCATTGACCATATCTTTAATGGTAATTGCCGGAAAATCCAGCCCGTAAGGTTTATTCGTTTTCGGATTTATAGAAGATGGGCCGGTCGAACCTTTGCAGCCCCCGATCACATTAGAGCAAATAATAAAGTACTTGTTCGTATCGAATGCCTTGCCGGGGCCGATCGTATCATCCCACCAGCCGGGATTTTTATCCCCTTCATGTAAACCGGCGGCATGGGCATCGCCGGAAAGCGCGTGCAACACTAAAATCCCATTGGACTTATCGTAATTCAGTTTCCCGTAGGTTTCATACGCCAGCGTTACCGGACTCAGTATTTCTCCCGATTCCAGCACCAATCCCTCGTTCAAAGTGAAATATTTCGTCTGTACTATGCCGACACTGTTATTATGTTCGACTGCATTTATTACCATCAGAGTAATCCTACTTTACGGCGATTTTTAACGCCTGGTCCAAATCCTGCTTCAAATCCTCGACGTTTTCCAATCCGATGGAAAGACGAATGTAATCCGGAGTTACACCGGTTTCTTTCTGCTCTTCGGCAGTCAGCTGTCCATGAGTGGTAGACGCCGGATGAATTACCAGGCTCTTGGCATCCCCGATGTTAGCTAAAAGCGAGAACAGCTTCGAATTCTGGATGAACTTTTTGGCCGGTTCCAATCCGCCCTTGATGCCGAAACCGACTAAGCCGCCATATTTACCGTTGAGATACTTTGCGGCCAGCCTGTGATTAGGGTTATCTTCCAAACCGGGATAGTTGACCCAGGCTACCGCCGGATGCCTGCTGAGGTATTTGGCTATCTCCAGCGCATTGGAAGAGTGCCTTTCCTGTCTGAGAGGCAAATCTTCCAGCCCCTGCAGGAAAAGGAAAGTGTTGAAAGGACTGGCGGCAGCGCCGACATCACGCAACCACTGTACCCTGGCCTTGAAGATGAAGGCTACATTACCCAATCCTGCGAAATCTTTGAAAGCATCCCAGTAAACCAGTCCGTGATAGCTGGGATCAGGCTCTGTAAATTCGGGAAACTTGCCGTTATTCCAGTTGAACTTGCCACCATCTACGATGACGCCGCCGACAGATGTGCCGTGCCCGCCGATATACTTGGTTGCAGATATCGCCAGAATATCCGCCCCGTATTCAAGCGGTTTTACGATCCCCACACCAACCGTATTATCGATAACCAGCGGAATCCCGGCGTCATGGGCAATCTTTGCCAGCGCTTCGAAATCAGGCACATCCAGCTTGGGGTTGCCGATGGTCTCGGCATATATGGCTCTTGTATGCTCATCGATGGCACATTTAAAAGCATCCAGGTCCTGGGAATCCACGAATTTGACAGTCCTTCCCAGCTTGGGAAAGGTATAATGGAAAAGCTCATAGGTACCGCCGTAAAGGTTATTGGCGGAAACGATATTATCCCCCACACGGGTAATATTTATCAGCGCAAACGTTATTGCGGACATCCCAGAAGATACCGCCAGAGCGCCCGTTCCCCCCTCGATGGCTGCCACTCTGCGTTCGAAGATATCGTTGGTCGGATTATTGAGACGGGTATAGATATTCCCCAGTTCTTTCAACCCGAACAAATTCGCCGCATGTTCGGTATCCTTAAAGACATACGATGTAGTTTGATATATGGGGACCGCCCTGGCGCCGGTTGCCGGATCCGGATTCTCCTGTCCGGCATGCAGGGCTATTGTTTCTAATTTATATGACATCGAAGTATTTCTCCTCTTAATTTCGTTTTTATAAGTAAATAAAATATTGCGGGATTATATTCCCCCACCCTCGCTAAACTCTTTTGTGATTTTCAGCCTTCTTATTTTCATCTCATCGGGATAGGCATCTATCCCGAAACAGGCCTCCATCTTTTTCAAACGCTCGCCCAGTTTATCCTGTTCCTTCAGGATGATCCTGATGGCTTCCGCCACAGGGTCGGGCAGTTTATTATGTTCCAGATCAGGTATCATCTTATGATGATCTTCTACAACCCGACCCGGGATACCTACAACGGTGGCTCCCGCAGGAACCGGCTTGATAACCACCGAACCGGCACCGATTCTTGCTCCGTCTCCTACATTGATAGCACCCAGGACTATAGCCTTGGTGCCAATTACAACATTGTTACCGATAGTCGGATGGCGTTTCTCTTTTTTCAGGGATGTTCCGGCTAATGCCGTCCCCTGATATATCAGCACGTCATCGCCGATTTCTGCCGTCTCCCCGATTACCACACCCGAGCCGTGGTCGATAAAGAAGCGCCGTCCGATTTTCGCTCCCGGATGTATTTCGATACCCGTCAGGAAACGGCTGATGTGGGATAAAAAACGGGCAGGAAAATGCAGTTTATGTTCCCACAGGAAATGGCTTGTCCTGTGAAACCACAGTGCATGCAATCCAGGGTAACAAAAAACAACTTCCAGTACGCTTTTTGCCGCCGGATCCCTGTTGAAAATCGTCCTTATGTCTTCTCTCATATCGATATCTAAAATGATTATTTACTTTGCTGCAGCCTGATTTTCTTCCTGGAATAACCAGGTCGAGAGATAACGCTCGCCGGTATCGGGCAATACCGCAACTATCAACTTCCCCTTGTTTTCAGGTCTCTTGGCCACTTCGACAGCCGCCCAGGCAGCCGCGCCGGAGGAAATGCCAACCAGTATTCCCTCTTCTTTAGCTAACCTGCGTGCTGTATTTCCGGCATTTTCATTGGCAACCGGAATGATTTCATCGATCAGCTCCTTCTTGAAAACATCCGGGACAAATCCGGCACCGATACCTTGAATCTTATGCGGCCCGGGTTTCCCGCCGGAAAGAACCGGCGATGCCTCGGGTTCGACGGCAATTGCCTTAAATCCCGGTTTCCTCTGCTTTATTACTTCGGCAATACCTGTTATTGTACCGCCGGTTCCGACACCCCCGACCACTATATCTACTTTACCTTCGGTATCCCGCCAGATCTCTTCTGCAGTGGTCAGCCGGTGAATTTCCGGGTTGGCCGGATTCTTGAACTGCTGCGGCATATAATAATCTTTGCCGGATGTCGCCAGTTCCTCGGCTTTCTTGATCGCCCCCTTCATCCCCTCGACGCCCGGAGTGAGTACCAGCTGAGCCCCGAAGATGGAGAGAAGCTGCCTTCTCTCCACGGACATCGTGTCCGGCATCGTCAGTATCAGCTTGTAGCCGCGCGCCGCAGCTACATAAGCCAGAGCGATGCCGGTATTCCCACTGGTAGGCTCCACGATGGTCGTATTTTTATTAATTAATCCCTTCGACTCGGCATCCAGTATCAACGCCACCCCCAAGCGGTCTTTAACGCTGTGGATGGGATTGAAAGATTCCATTTTGGCGACCACTTCCGCCCCTGCTCCATCCGTAACGCGGTTTAACCTGACCAGTGGGGTATTCCCTATAGTTTCGGTCAAATCGTTAGCGATGCCACGTGTCAGCTTGGGAATATTTATCCCCTTGTAATTTAATTTGTCTATATTTAAATTTGCTTTGCTCATTTTTCTTTTTCCCCTTATATGTAATACATTACCGGTTCCGGTTTTTCCTTTCTCATATAACGCTCGACCAGATTTTGCAGCGTGATATTTTCCAAAACGGCATCCATCGCCTTTTTAACTTCATCCCAGATATCGCGGGTTACACAGCTATGGGAACGCTCGCATATATCCGGGTGTTCGATACATTCGACCGGGTCGATGGTTCCCTCCAGGATGTTGACTATTTCGCTTAACTTTATTTCGGAGGCAGGCCGCGCCAGCATCACCCCGCCTTTAGCCCCGCGCTGGCTGCGTACGATACCTGCCGATATCAGAGGTGTGATCAGGTGCTCGAGATACTGCAACGAAATCTGTTCACGTTCCGCAATATCTTTCAGTTGCACCGGCTCTTCGTTGCTGTTAAGAGCAATATCAAGCAAAGCCCTGCTGCCATAGCGTGCCCTGGTTGATAATTTCATAGTTCACCCCCATATTGTTTACTGTTTTAATATACATTCCATAGTATACTAGTTTGGTATACTTTGTCAAGAAACTTCCCAAAACAAAAAGATTGTCTTCCCGCTGTTATACGAGTATCATATTTGTTGATATCAAAAGAACGGGATTCCGATGACAGAAAAAATTAGCGAAATTCAGAATAACCTCATAAAAGCAGCGCGTGCCTGGGCAACTAACAGTGATTTTAATCCATCCGAAGCGCAGGAGCTGCGGCATCATGCATTTCTTTTAAACCATCAACATTACCTGGATTGCATCCCCTTTTATAAAGGGATCGCCGAAGGCGAACATTGCGATAGAGATGTCGATATTCAAACTATCAAGAATAAAATGATGCTCTCAGCTGATTTCTTCAAGAGCTATGAACAGAGGTGGCTGGATAACGCCGACTACAAGAGAATGAACAGCTGGCTATCTCATATTTTCGACAGGACGGTGGATGTCGATGTGTCCGGCGTACAATCCATCGACGGCTGGATAGAACGGCTGGAAAAGAAAGACATCCATATCACCTATAGCTCAGGCACTTCCGGCGCTTTCTCATTTGTTCCCAGAGATAAAAAGGAATGGGATTTAACCAGAAAAGCCAATGTTGCCTGTATAGAACCGCTGCTGGCAAACCGCATACTGGATAAAAACCGCAGTGATAATTTTTTAAACTCTCTTAACCTGTTACTGCCGCTTTCCAGCTTATTAAAGCTAGTCGGGAAAAAACTGCTGGGGGATTTTGACGCCGCCCTGCTCGGTTTTAAGAGCGGTCGCATGGGGAACCAGTTTCTGATAAGTGAATTAATCCCCCTCTTTAATGACTACTATTTTCTCTATGATATTGACATCAGCGGCTCCGCCCTGCGCTTGCTGCGGCGCGGCGCACGCACCGAAGATGAGATACAAATAGTCCAGTCACTGCGGGATAAGATGGTAACACAACGTGAACAAAACTACCTGGAATTGATTGCCAGAATCGAAAATTCAACTGCTAAAGGGCAAGAAGTGCTGATTTTTGGCGCCCCCTACCAGTTTAAAGAGCTTTGCGAAGTCTTAGCCGAAAAGAATCGCAGGCTGGTTTTAAAAGAGAGAAGTGTTGCCGTTATCGGCGGCGGCTGGAAAACCTTTACCGGAGAAGCCATCAGCCGCAAAGCCCTGGTCGATATGATAAGCAATTCTTTAAATCTGCCGCATGAGATGATACTGGAAGGGTATTCGATGACAGAAACCAGCGTTCTCACCATGCGCTGCCCATATGGCAGATTTCATATACCACCTGTCATAGAACCGGTCATACTGGATGACGCCCTGAATCCGATTGAAGGTGACGATATCAGGGGGGCATTCGGGTTTATGGATGCGCTGGCAACCTCCCACCCCGGTTTTATCATCAGCAGCGATTACGTGCACATGGTTAATTCTGCTTGCGAATGCGGACTACACGGGCCTGCTATACTTGAGATAGGACGTCTGCCGGGGGCTGAGGTGAAAGGGTGCGGCGGTATCATGGGGTCGTTCTCCGCTTAAAGCGGTGAGGAGACAGTCTATGGAAAATAAATACCTGACTGCCGAAAACGGGATAATCCATATACCCTTTCTTATCAAGGGAAGACTGGTTACACCACCCGAACTGGACCGAAACCAAATCGAAAAGGCGTTTAACTCCGTAGAGAGTAATGAGACTTATGTAAAGCTTCCTGATGCTCAGGTTGTCCGCGAACGGGTAATCGACCGCAAAACGATGACATACACCGGTGAATATATCTATCAGGTAATGCCGCCGCTAATAGCGGAAGATTTGATTGAAAGAGACTTCGACAGACTGGCAAATACACTCTACGCACTTTCGGTGGATGACATCCTCGATTACCTGGATAAAATTCTCGACTATTTTTGCAAAAACAGGAAACTCATCTCACAAATCACACAACTTTATAGCATGACTTCCGAGTACGCCGATGCTTTGCTCGATAAGTGGTTCGCCTCGATGACAGAAACTCTCAACCGGGAAAATGCTCGCGATATGATTGACAGGGAACTGTCTTACAACGGCAAACCCGGAAGACTCTTCTTAAACGGCTGGGTGAAAGTGGACGATAAAAACGGTTATATACGCGCCATGCCGACCCGCCAGCTTCACATTACTGCCGGAAACGTCCCCGAAGTCCCCATTATTTCCGCCATGCGCGCCGTGCTTACCAAGTCGGCAGCCGCTATCAAACTGCCACAGGGCGCGATTCTACCGGGAGCTATTCTAGCTATAGCGGCTTACGAAGCGGCGACAGACCACCCGATTACACAGAACCTGTCGCTGGTTTACTGGCAAGGGGGAGATGAGAGCATCGAAAACCTTCTATTTGTACCAGGCGCCTTTGACAGGATTGTGGTGTGGGGAGGCCCCGCGACTATAGCGGCGGTGCAAAGCAAAACACCTTTCACAAAGACGATAGCTTTGAACCCGCGCTACAGCATCAGCCTCATCGGTAAAGAAGCCTTTTCCGGAAAGTTAAAAGAGGCCATAGACAAGGCCTTGCCGGACGTTACTGCATATAATCAGAAAGCCTGCATCTCCTCCCTTGTACACTACGTTGAAGGAACTGAGGAACAGGCAAATGAGTATGCAAGTTGCCTTCGGCAGGCGTTGAAAAGTCATGATGACAAGACCCCCAATTTCACATCGCCCGAAGCAAAAGGACAGGTCAAGCGTATGAAGCGCGGCAGGTATGCCGATGCGAAATGGCATTTAAACTATCAAGAGGATAATTTCGTATCGGGTGCGGTTGTGATTACAGGCGAATTCGATATCCTCGACCACCCGGCTTCACGGCTGGTAGTTGTAAGACCGGTAGCCAAACTCGACGATGCGCTGAAATACATCCATCAAAGCGTTTCTACCGTAGGCATATACCCCGAAGAATGCAGATTAGTGCTCAAAGACCGGATACTTGCCCGCGGCGTATCCAGCGTTTTACCCTTAGGGCAATGCGAAAAGGTGTTTGCCGGCATGCCCCATGACGGGATGATGATATTGAACCAATTGGTGGATTGGAAGCTGGGGTGAAAATTCTTAGTCAATAGCTAATCACAAATAAAACAATTTACTATTGTAACAATAAAATACTAATGTTACACTAGCACTTAATTATCAATAATTTGCTTATTTAAAAAATTAAACGTATAAATATAATAAAATGGATAGACCAATAAATATCATTGATTGGGATATTTGGCATGTTTACTCTAGTTTTCTAGACGTAAATAAGATAAATCTTGAAGCTGCCGGTGAAGCTCTAGTGCATTCTGGATTAGCAGCTTGTGTATTGCATAGAGACGGACGAACGTGGTGGAATAAAAACGATGAAACATCCTCTGGATATACTGATTTTATATGTAATATTCAAAAGACAAACACTCGTATTACCGTTAAAAATGATAAGGGTGACAGTGCCGATTTAAGCGACTATGCCCAAGAAGCATGGTATCAAGCAAGCTATTTCCGTAGTAATGAATTACGCCTGTGCAATGAAAGTGATATTCTCCCCCCTTATATTAGAGCTATATTGGGGGAATTCCATTTATCGTCATCCGAACAAGGAATTACAGTTGTTATCTATCCAGTAATAAAATTATTTGAAAATGGTGTCATTTTAGTTGAATTTAGAGTAATAGCTCCTAATAGGGGAATAGATTTAAATGAATTTATTAATCGCTATGTAAATCTTTATTCAGTATCCTTTGATAGAGTTGAAGTACCACCAGCTATTAGTAATTTAGCTCCTAAAGTTTATCATAGTATTAATTCTCAGTCGTTCTTTCAAAGGATGTTGCTAATATTATCTGAACAATATCACAACAAAGCTATCAAGGAAATGACACAGGAAATAAAAAGTGGTGATTTCACTGCTAAACTTGCCCCTCTTACTCACGAAGAAGGAACTTACAATACACTCTCCTCACTCGCTCAGACACTCTATTCTATTGTTGGTTTTGTTGTTAGTAAACCTCGTAGTAATATAGGATTTCTATTAAAGGGAGCTCATCATTTAATCACTGCTGGGAATTTCTGGTGTGGACGACCTCATATTTATCTAATTGATTTTGAAGGGCAAAAGTCATCTGCTGAAGAAAATATTCAAGAATATGGTTCTCAATTCGGACAGATACTTGAAAGATATCCAGTTGGTTATAATAAATCGGAATCGCTCCTTTTTCTAAAGAATCTGCGATATTTTGACGATTATTCAGCATTTATACGCAAAACAGCTTCACTTTGGGTTTGGTCAAAGATAGGAAAGGAGGAACAACAAGTATATGCTGACGCAAATCGTGGGCAGTTGATTTACGAACAACAAGCTACTGTTGAGATACTTGAATATGGATACATGCTCCATAAAGCGCTCTTAGAAAGAGTTGAAAAAGCAAAAGATATAGATGATGTATTGGCTTTAAGATGGGATGTCAACCACCTACGCTCAAATATGGCAGAGGTTAGTAACTTTGGAGAAATTAGAGATTTACTAAATGACGGATGGAAAGAATTGGAAGTTGATGAATTACAAGCTCTAATTGCTGAAGGAACCTCAATTAGAGAATCACAAACCAAATTAAAAGAGGCAAGGCATAATGAACGTATTGGTCAAGGGCTTACTATTATTTTTGGTATATTTGCAATCCCAACTTTAGCCAATGAGGTATTACGCCCAATTTGGACAGTATTTAATTTATGGAGTCCAAGTACTAAACCAATGGAAAGTCTTTATTTTATTGGGATAGCATTATTACTAGTTTTTATATTATGTTACATAGTCATATATAAAAAGAAATCATAGATGATTATTCATTCGCAAAGACATTTTTCCCACTCTGTCATTCTGAGTCCAGATGAAATCTTGACGAAGAATCTAAAGCTTATCGAATCGTCTTAGATCCTTCGCTACACTCAGGATGACAATTCACCTATACTCTCAAAAAGTGCTAAAAAAGCAAATACTACAAACTAACCAAACTCCCCCCCACCCTATTGCCTTTGCCCCATCGCGGTCATATAATGGAATTAATGACGTAAATTTAGGGTAAAGGGGGAATAAAGCATGGTTGACCAATCCATCGAAAAGAAGCTTAAAAACCTGCGTGTCTGGAACATTGTCGTCGGGCTCATTCTGGCAGCTCAAGCCGTCGTCGTTGCATTAATGACCAACGATTTCCGCCTGCCGGTAACATCCACTTTCCTGGAGGGCCCTCCGGGAACCCCTCTCGGCTTACAGGTTCTCTTCAATATCCCCACCGGCTGGGGTGTTTTTGCCTTCCTGGCAATTTCATCGCTGGCGCTGCTGCTGGCAGCTTCGCCGATATTTTTTAACTGGTACAAGCGTAACCTGCTCGAAAGCCGCAACTACGGCCGCTGGATAGAATATTTCTTCAGTTCCTCGATTATGATTGTTTTAATTTCCCAGATTTGCGGTATCAGCGACATCGCCGCCCTGGGCGCTATCTTCGGTATCAACGCCAGCATGATTCTCTTCGGTGCTTTACAAGAGAAATACGAGAAACCGGGAAAACCGAACCTGCTTCCATTCTGGTTCGGCAGCTTTGCCGGCATCGTTCCCTGGATTGCTATTCTTATTTACGCACTTGCTCCGGGGCAGGCTGCGGAACCGCCCACCTTCGTTTATGCCATTATCATTTCGTTGTTCGTATTCTTTAACTGCTTTGCGGTTAATATGATTCTGCAATACAAGCAGGTAGGCCCGTGGAAGGATTACCTGTTCGGCGAAAAAGCCTATATCTTCCTCAGCCTGACAGCTAAAGCGCTGCTGGCATGGCAGGTCTTTGCCGCCGTTCTTTTCACTTAGAAAAAGACTTTTTTAAATAGACTTAACAAAAAGCCGTCTTCAGTTAAGGAGGCGGCTTTTTAATTACTTACGACAGAAAATACTACCTAAACGTATTTATGTCTTAAATCGCCGGCAGATAGCGGGCTATAGAACGCCGGAGGGATATCCAGCATGGTAAAAGCGCCGGCATGCCCGCTCTGCTTCATGCGGTAGGCTGCGCGGGCGCAGGCTACCAGCACACTGCCGGTAAACTCGGGATTGCTATCCAGCTGCAGGCGGTATTCCATTATCTGCTTGTGGTTATCGCCTGTTTTGGCAGATGTTAAAACGAAGCCGCCGTGAGGCAGGTTGGCATGGTCTTTCATCATCTCCTCGGCAGATATAAAAATTACCTCGGTATCGTAATCGGCATAATAGTTCGGCATTTCAACGATTTCTTTCCTGATTCTGGCATGCTCTGACGGACTTTCTGCAACTACATAAACCAGCCGCTTGTGCATCTGCCTCTTTGAAAGTTCGGGGGTGTTCCCCTTCCTGATTTCCTCAAGGGTATCCTCGATAGGGATGGTATACTGACGCGCATCGATGACACCAGCTACCTTGCGGGCGGCATCCGAATGTCCCTGGCTGACGCCCTTACCCCAAAAGGTATAGGAGTGACCATTGGGTAAAAAGGCATCGCCGAAAACTCTCTCCAGCGAGAAGATGCCCGGGTCCCAGCCGGCTGAAATGACCGATACATGCCCCATCTGGCGGGCGATGGTATTCATCTTCTGGAAGTAATCCGGGATATCGGCATGCGTATCGAAGCTGTCAACGGTAGAGAAACTCTTGGCAAATAAAGGCCCCTGCACCGGGGTGTCTTCCTTCGAACCGCCGCAGAGAATCATCACATCTATTTTCATTTCCCTGGAGAGTGTGCAGCTCCCGCTGTCAAGCACCGGGATATCAACCAGTTCTTTTTGCGTAATCTGCGGGCGCCGCGAAAAAACGGCACACAGCTTCATATCCGCATTTTTTTCGATAGCGGCTTTAACACCCCTGCCCAGATTACCGTATCCAACGATACCCAGATTTATCATTTCTACGCCCTCCCGAAGATATGATTGTTATATTACATTATCATAAAAAAATCCCTCCCGCAAAACAAAAACATTATTTTGTGTCATCATTAATTTTATATATTGGTATAGCGGTATGATGTGTTAAAATAGTCAAACAGGAGGAATAAGCAATGTTCAAGCGTAATTCCTTTATTCTAATCCTTGCCGGTGTCTTTATTGCTCTCTCTGTAGTTATCTATTTCGTTCATTACCTGGTATTTCAGGATGCCCACCATATCTTTATTTACATGGTCGGCGACCTGGCATTCCTGCCTTTAGAAGTTTTGCTGGTCGGCGTTATAATCGAACGTATTTTAAACCGTCGCGAGAAGCAGGATAAACTGCAAAAACTGAATATGGTTATCGGCACTTTCTTCAGCGAGGTCGGCAACGATTTAATGCGCGACCTGCTGGTTTACTTCCGGAACAGTAAGGATATTGCACAAAATCTGAACGTAAAAAGCAACTGGACTAAAAAAGATTTCGAGAAAGCCCGAAAATATGCTGATAAGTTGAAGATTGATATCGATTATGAAAAGGTGGATTTTAACCGGCTGTGTGATGTTTTATCCGGTAAAAGGGACTTCCTGTTGACGATGCTGGGAAATCCCGGGCTGTTAGAGAATGACCGCTTCACCGATTTATTGTGGGCGGTGACTCATCTGGCGGAGGAGCTGAAAGCGAGGCCATCGCTGGATAATCTTCCTCAAAATGACCGGATACACCTTTCCGGTGATATCCAGCGGTTTTACGACCATCTTGCCAGCGAATGGCTGGACTATACGGAACACCTGAAAGCCAATTATCCCTACCTGTTCTCGCTGGTTTTAAGGACACACCCGTTCCAGGAGAATCCGTCCGCTGTGGTCAAATAAGATAGCGATAGTTTTCCTGTTATCGAACGGGTTCATATTGTATAATGGGGGCTGAGCAATAAAGTAAACTGTCATTGCGAGGAGAGAGTGTTTAACGAACGACAAAGCAATCTCTCACAATGGCTGATTTTATGGATTTGATTATTATATGCGGGGTAGGGAGCGTTTAGTCACTCTGAGCGAAGCGAAGAGTCTAAATGCCACTCGATAGGCCTTATCCCGATACATCGGCACTCAAGTGTGACAGTTAAATAACTGAAGGAAGAAAAAATGGCGGCAAACAAATCGCGTACTATGTACGTCTGCCAGCAATGCGGCAAGGAAAGCCATAAGTGGGAAGGTAAGTGCCCCGGCTGCGGAGAGTGGAATACACTTATCGAAAAGATTGTATCTGCATCCGCGCCGCAAAGACCCGTCAATAGGGATAACAGCCCGCAAAGACTATCGCAGGTTAAAACCCCTCCCGAAGAACGTACCCCGCTGGCGCTTTCGGAGTTCAACCGTGTATTGGGAGGCGGTCTGGTTTCAGGCTCGCTGGTACTGTTAGGCGGAGAACCCGGCATCGGCAAATCGACGCTTCTGCTGCAGGCTTGCGCCTGTTTGGCAGCGGATGGAAGGGAAGTAGTCTATGTTTCGGGAGAGGAAACGCCGCGCCAGACCAAGCTACGTGCTTCAAGGCTCGGAATCGACAGCGACCACTTATATGTGCTCTCCGAGACCGACCTCGAATCCGTTATCGGCCATATCGATACCATGAACCCTTCCCTGGTGGTAATCGATTCCATACAGGCGGTTTCATTGCCGGAACTGGAACCCACCACCGGCAGCATCGTGCAGGTACGCGAATGCACCATGAGGTTGATGCACTGGGCAAAAAACAGCCATGTGCCGGTGATTATTACCGGACATGTCACCAAGGAGGGAGCCATCGC
>CAZJVO010000017.1:0-22450 GCA_964549815.1 uncultured Dehalococcoidales bacterium
CTTGTTTCTTTGGGGTGCCGGGAAAAAATTCAGGTTAAGCCAAGCGAAACTGTTA
The DNA here is from genome assembly GCA_964549815.1 of uncultured Dehalococcoidales bacterium. GTDB lineage: Bacteria > Chloroflexota > Dehalococcoidia > Dehalococcoidales > UBA5627 > UBA5627. The sequence continues at coordinate 56 of CAZJVO010000017.1, forward strand.
TAACGAAGCCTGCAGCGACATCACGCCGAGAATTTTTTACCAGTTTGGGGCAAATCACCAAAAGGGGGGGAGCAATATTCGCCTGTAGCGTCATAGACAATATTAACGAAGACTTGAAAGAAGAGACTCCCAAAAAGAAAACAGGGACCTTACCTGTTCATTTACCCATTAAACATCAAATACTTCTAAAAGCGATACGTAAGCTTGGATATGGTGATGTGTACAAGAACCAGATTGAAACCGAACCCCCTCTCTTTTATCAGTTTACTGTAAACAATGAATGTACAGCCTGTAAGATGTGTGCTATGTTTTGCCCTACTGGGGCAATAATTAAAGATGAAACAGGGGTTATATTCAATATATCAAATTGTTGTGCCTGTGGTCTTTGTCGAGAAATCTGCTATAAGGAAGCAATACAACTTAAAAATAATGTCCAAATTGGTAAAATAATTAACAAGGATATAGATAGGATTACCATGGTAAAAGGTACTCAGCAAGCACTTCCCCGTCAGAAAAAATCTATCACTGGAGATATAATCAGGGCGTGTTTAACGTCGAACGACAGAAGTCCACGAATTTAACTTCTCTAACTTAATTCAGGAACTCAAGGTTTGGGAACTAAGCTCTTCCTGTATCTTTAGGGGAGGACCAGCTTGTCTTTGCCGCAAAGCTAAAGGGTGCAGTACAAGCGAAGTTGAAACAGCCGAATATTCCCAACTATAAGGCCGTGGGAAATATATCAAATCTGAAAAATGCTTCTGGTGTTGCTGGTAGTTATCTTCGCGATAGTGCTGCTGTCCAGATTTTTAAGCATGGTTACCCCGTTGAGGGTTCTTATTAAATCGGCAGGCCTTGATTCATATTCCAGTTCTGTACCGCGGTAGTAGGTTACCGGAGAGTCTGTTTCGAGGAGCAATTTGTCGAGGGGCGTTGCCTGAATAGCTTTTCGATGTTCTTCGTGGTATTCAACTGCCGGGCTGGCGGAAATATAATAGCCACTGCCCAGTATTTTCTCCAGAATGCTTAGCGGGCCTGTATACCAGTGAAAAATGGCTTTTTTAACACGTGCCTCCTGGGCTATGTTAAAACAATCCTGCCATGAATACCTCGAATGAATTATGACAGGTTTATGATATGTGCTGGCAAGTTCCAGGAGCTCTCTGAAAACAGAAATTTGGGTCTCTTTTGAAGCCCTTTCCTTTACATTTTTGCTGTAGTCCAGCCCGATTTCTCCTATACCGATTGCATTCCGTATGTTATCTCTGATAAAAGACATATTGTTCTGAAAGTCGTCATCCCCTATGTTCCATGGGAATAAACCGAGCGCTGGATATATAAAGTTTTCATATTCTCGGGCAAGGGCTATGACCTTTCGGTTTGACGTAAGAGAAGTCCCCACAGCGACGATAGATGTAATATTATTTCGTTTTGCGGCATCTACAGCTTCTTTTACATTCTCTATTTCGTCGATATGGGCATGACTGTCTATAAGTTCAAGCATCATTTATCGACCTTCCACCATATCAATGCCCATCCGGTAGTAGAATTCCGATAGAAACCGCCGTTATTTTCCACCAGCAGTGATTTGACGAATGATATGTATCTATCAAGATTGGCGCTACCGGGGATTTCATTTTTTGAGAAGTGCTTTACGGCTTCGTTCAGGTCGGGGAAATATTGTTTGGTTTTAGATTCAAAAATCTCTATATTAGCCTTTATTCCCATTTCATAAAGGCAGTTGTAGATAACCGGATATTCCGGATAAGGTGTGTAATTCTTGTTTAGAAGGCGGCAGGATTCGGCTTCTATGCTGTCGTAACTCTGGGCTCTCCATGTTACATAACAATATCGTCTGGCGGCGTAGTTCATATTTTCAAGCGAAGCCTGCAGTTTATTCCCCATGGGTAAAAAGCGTGAAGCCAGTACAATATCATGGGGCTTGATTTCCGCCCTGACATCCATCTCGTACCAATTTTTATTAACAATAGAAATATTGGAGATTCCGAGTGCTTTCGTTTTTTCCATTAATAATTTAAGCATCCCGTTTGAGATATCTAAAACGGTTACGCTGTGTGCTTTTTGGGCGATGGGCACGGCCATTAACCCGCTGCCTCCCCCCACATCCAGCACAGAAGATTCGGGGCTGAGAGACATTCGTTTGAGCAGGTCATCTGTATAGCTGCTTTGGCTAACATTTTTTTCGTAAGATAGCGACCTTTTATCCCAGAATGCAGCCGCTTCATCCCCGGTATGCAGGATATGTCCTGCCTGCCTTTTCCACATATCCTCCCAATTAATATCTTTAATATAAGTGGTACTCATGTATTATAGTGCCCCCTGTTACTTTTTGATTTCTATCCATATCCCTTCGCAATCGAAAACAACACTACCCTTTAATCCTGTAGAAGCTATAGCATTAACGAAATAGGCGGTATTCTGTCCCTTATCCCTGGTATTCGATGTCTCGCGCCAGTTGTTGCGGGAATTTTTAAAACGAGGTTCGCTAGTTATCTTTTGCTGGATTCTCTGGCTTATTTCACGGCTACCTAGACCACCGCCGCAGAAGATTACCCCCTGTGGTTTCAATACACGATGCATCTCTTTAATTGCGTCGGGCAGGTCATCCCAGAAAAAAATAGAACCCCGACTAACTATTATATCGAAGCTGTTATCTGGAAAAGGTATATTGTGCACATCGGATTTCACGACCATCATTCTATGAGCCAGCCCCTCGAAAATAATGTTCTTAATGGCGACATCTATCGCTGCGGGGTCATTATCCAGAGATACTACGCGCAGGTCGGTAATTTTGGCCAGCGCTATTCCCAAAGAGCCAGCCCCGGCACCGATATCGAGGCAATAGCCTTTTTTAATTCCAAACTTATTAATAATATAGCGGGCTATATATGGATAAACCTCTGCAAAGAGCTGGCTCATCCTCTCGATATCGGCGTGGGTGTTCATTTTTGCATAACTTTAAAAATAATCTCGCCCGGGCATACTTTACTGTTAATCATACCACCGCTCTGACTGATTTTTCTAATTATGGCATCGAAATTAACCACTTCTGCGCCGGCAATCATATCGGCTCCGTAGTCAAATAAAACTTCTGACATTACCGTACTTGGTCCCAGAATAACAGTATATGCATTGCTGTTTCTGGCAAGGGAAAGGAGCCTTTCCATGGATTTATTTATCAGCGTAGAGCCGGTAATAATAAGTAAATCGCAATCGGGAATGACATATTCAGCTGCCGAATCCGGCAATATCCCTTCTTTAGCGTTGAGTTGATAGGGGTCCAGTTCCAGCACAACCATTTCTTTTGCTACTGCTTTCAGGGCATCCATAAAAGGGAATGCCCCCACCATTACCACATTCTTCCCCTTGCCTTTTTCCAGGATGAATTTGTCGGCATTTAAATCAAGGGACTCCTTTTGGGGAGCAACCATAGAATTGATAGCGGCTACGCCGATGCTAGCTTCTGTGAGATTCCACGATTTTGCATATGCGGCAAGTTCCAGAGAGGTCTTATTTGTCAGATTCCCCATGTCTGTTACATAATTCCCATGTTTTACAGGAATGCCATAGGTTTTAGCAAGTCCGCAGTACTTTGCATTGACAGCCGTCCATGATACCCCGAGGGTGACATTTTTCACGTGCGCATCGTTTTCTTTTACGGAAGAAATCAGGTCATCTATTAATTTCATAAATGTTTTCTTATTGCTCCTATTCCTTTACCTTGTAGTAAGCCCCATAAAGACAGGCTTTGCAGTAAGCCTTGCCGTCTTTGTATACGGCTCTGCCATCCATAACACGTTCTCCGCATTTGGTGCATTCAGCTTTCTCCCTGGGGGAGCCTGGGAGGTCGTTTTCAGGTATGTTTACCTCCACTCTCTGCAGGTGCAGCATTTCTTCATCTGGTGTTTCCGCTACCAGCTTAAGCACCTCGTCGATGGAAAGATTTTTATCAAAATCTCTTGTCGTGGTGACCCTGTATGCTTCGCCAGTGGATAATTTAACGAATGTGGCAGCAAATTTTCCGTAATCCACGTATTTGAGAGACCTTTTGCCAAGCGCACAACCGGTTATTCCCTGCACAGCGTCGGTCATACAGCGGTCGGTCTCCACGTAAACAATCAAATCCTTGTGTTTTTTTTCATATGGGTTAAACCCCAGAACACGCATGGCGGCAAGGGCGGATTTTGTACCCATTGCGATTCCAACGCAGATGTGACCGTGAAACTCTTCAATTTTTCTAACAAAAAAGTAAAAATCCTCGATTTCTTTAGCACTAACTGCCATGTAAAAATATCCCCCCTTAATTTATGAAAATAATATATCATATTTCACTAATCTATCGGAACACATATTTTACGGTTGATGTCCGAATCTAATTGTAATACTTTTACTTTGATTCCGTAAATATTGTAAAGATTTTCTTCAGTTACAACCTCCTCTGGTGTCCCGAAAGCCAGAAATTTCCCTTTATTCATGATAGCCACTTTATTTGCTACCAGGAATACATGGTCGGGGAAATGAGAGGTCATGATTGATGGTAAGCCGTTTCGGGTTATCTGCTTAAGTATACCTAAAAAGCGGTTTTGATTGCCGAAATCCAGATGTGAGGTCGGCTCATCCAAAAGTAGTATGGAGGATTGTTGTGCCAGTACTCTGGCAAACATCACCATCTGTCTCTCTCCGCCGCTTATTTCGGTATATGGCCTATCGCACAGGTGGTATATATTAAGCTGTCGCAAGGATTCGCGACATATTTCAATGTCTTCCTCAGATGGTGTGGACATCAGACCTACGTAGGCGGTTCTGCCCATCAAAACCGCGTCCAGAACTGTATAAGGGAAGGTCGGCGTATGTAATTGCGGAATATATCCGATATTCTTTGCTATCTCGTGGCGCTTCATCTGCCCTATGTTATGATTGTCTACAATGATTTCGCCGCCCGTTAGCGTCAGCAGATTGGCGATGCATTTCAGGAGCGTTGTTTTTCCACATCCATTAGGCCCCAGTATACACATATTGTCTCCGTCGGATAGGGTAAAACTTATCCCTTTAAAAACATCTACTTTACTGCCAAAGTATCTGAAATCAGCATTTTTTACTTCTAATTTTATACCCATCCCTGTTTCCCCTTTCTTATTAAATAGAGGAAGAACGGGACCCCGATTATTGCTGTCAGTATTCCGATGGGAATCTCTACCATCAGAGCAGTGCGGCATATATTATCTATAATTAACAGGTATATCCCTCCCAGCAATGCCGAAACCGGCAGGAGTTTTTTGTTGCATGGACCGACCAGCATCCTACCTATATGTGGCATAACCAGTCCCACCCAGCCTATCATTCCGCTGATAGAAACAGCCGCTGCGGTTATCAAACTGGCACAGACTATTATTATCGCTCTTAATTGTGTGGTATTAACACCCAGTGCTTTGGCTTCCTCTTCTCCCATAGAAAGAACATTTATTCGCCAGCGAATAAGCATGAGAATTGTAATCCCAACCAGAATAATTATGGCTACAGGGAAAAGGTCCTTCATTTCTATCGAGTTCAAACTCCCCATTAGCCAGAACACGATTTCGGGGAGCTCATCTTCGGGGTCGGCCATGTATTGCATCAATGAAGTGAGAGCAGAGAAAAGGGAACCGATTGCCATACCTGCCAGAACCAGTGTCAGTGTCGGATTTCCCCTGACGCGGCTGCTTATCAACCATGAAGTCCCTACGGCTGCGATGGCTATCCCAAAAGCGCTGAACTGGATGACTATCGGATTACCAGAAAATACTATTGCCAGAGCGGCCCCAAATCCAGCTCCTGCGGTGACACCAAGAATTTGCGGGGAAACAAGGGGATTGCGAAACAAACCCTGGAATGAAGCCCCCGCTGTTGCCAGAGCGGCACCTATTAATATGGCGGCAAGAATACGCGGCAGCCTTATATTGAATACCACCGTTTCCATAATATCAGGCCAGGTAGGTGTAATAGGGAATATTTTTGATAGGAAAATCTGTATAAGTTCCACTGGGGAGATGCTGTATCTCCCCAGTCCGAAAGAAATGATAAAGAGTATAATTAATACCAGAAGCAGCCCAAGCGTTATAGTGGGGGCTTCCCTCCAGAACGCTATTGGTTTCTTATTATCGATACATTTTTTATTGTCTGTACGAGTAGTCATTTGTGTGTCTGTTAGGCAGTATTGATTGTGTTTGCCATCAATGCTTCGTAATCAGCATCGGTTAGATTATAGTGATAGAAATCCAGGTAGAATTCTTGAACCTTTGCCTTCAAGTCGAGGCCTGTGCATTGTTCGGGGTAAAGAGTTTGAATCATCCAGTAAATACCTACGATTTCATTCATCCCGGGAGGCCCGTCGAACCATGAGAAGGGGTTGTTGGGCCTGAGATATACCCTTCCATCCTTAACGGCCTGTACAGTCGCCCATGTCGGATTGGAGAGTATTTCATCGTAGAGAGTGGCATCGGCAGCTCTGCCAATTATGATAATGTCAGGATTCCATATCAATATTTGTTCCATCGATACCGAGGTCATGCCATATCCGGTCTGGTCTTCTACAACAGCAACGTTCAGCCCACCGCAGAAATCGATAAGCTCGGTATGCTGGGAGCCTGAGGGGTCGGTACTGAGCCCCCCGTCGCCTTCGGCATAGTAAACAGTAACTTTTTCTTCCTCGGATATGTTGACTAATACCGATGCAACGTACTCTACGGCTTCATTATAGTAATCGATTAATTTCTGTGCCTGTTCTTCCACACCAAGGATCTCTCCCATTTTGGTGATGGAATCAGGTATGGCATCATAGGTATCGAAAACGTTGACACAAACGACCGGAATGCTGCCGAAGTTGTTTTGTCTTTCTTCAACAGTTGCCTGGTCACTGGTAAGTATTATATCCGGCTCCAGCGCAATAAATGTCTCATAGTTGCCGGTAGATTTGCCATACCAACCGCCCACAACCGGCAGGTCGGCATATTGCGTATCGTAATAATCAGCGCCTTCGGTGCTGTTGGGAAGGAAGCACCAGCCCCCCAGTTTTTCGGGAGCCAGCATATAAGTAAGGATGCATTCTACCGGTCCGCAACATAGTACCTTATTGATTGTAGCAGGTATTTCGACGGTTCTACCGGCATCATCAACTATGGTTCTGGTACTTGATTCGGCTGTAACTGTTTTTGTGGTGGTCAGTATATCGGTGAGAGTACTGATAACCGTATTGGTTGAGGTTACTGTCTCAGTTACAGTAGAGGAGTTGGAGATGGTACTGACCTGAGTCGTTGTTTTGGTAGAGGTATTGGTTACCGTAGTTGTCTGTGCTTCCTGGCACCCGGCAAGGGGAAGGAGAAGTGAGGCGGAGATAACTGTGGTGAACAGGATAGCGGTTATTTTGTTCAACTTCATAATTGTATTACTCCTTTGCTGAATTGGATATATAAAAGTATGGATTATCCTGGCGTGCGTAATATCAATAGTGATATTACATTATACATAAAATAAGGCAATATCGTAATATTATATGAGATATGCCTTATGGTTTTTCTAATCATTTAGAGCATTATAAATGCACCTCCTTTGTATACTAGTTTGAAACTACTAAAAGTAATATATCGCCTGTTGTTATTTACCTGTTAGAAACCATCGGACGATATATTAACAGTAATATAAAGAGATGTCAAATCTAACAAAAAATTTATTGATAAACGCAGATTGGCTAACCGTAAAAATGTACATATTTATCCTACAAGCAATGTAGAAGAAACTTGACGCCATTGAAATATTATTGTAATATTCAGATATCTTTATACTCGCCTGTATATGGGGTTGTGTCAGGTTTAACAGTTTATTATTGCATCAATTCTCAGGGTATTAACCCTGATAAGCTATACCACCTCAAATATTAATTAATGTAATGGGGGGAGTTTAATGAAAAAAGCTCAGGCTATGAACTTTGTAAACGAGGTTGCCAAAGTCCCCGGGGGCGAAGGTATAAAGCTATGTATGCAGTGCGGTACATGTACCGCTTCCTGCCCTAGTGCCAGGATATGGGAATATACCCCCTCGGAAATAATCGCCATGGTAAGGGCAAACATGCGCGATGAAGTTTTATCCAGCAGTTCGATGTGGTGCTGTCTTTCCTGTTATTTATGTACTGTTCGTTGCCCCAGGGATGTAGAGCCGACCAATCTTTTTCATGCTCTGGAGTCACTGGCTATCAAGCATGGATATAAACCCCAGAATACCACCATGCCGGTAATGTATAACAGTTTTGTAAAGTCAATCAAGAAAAACGGCAGAGTCAGCGAGTTTCAGATGATGATGGGCTATTACCTCTCTACCAATCCGTTCGTGGCATTAGGTATGCTATCGGTGGCATGGAACCTTCTATCGCATGGCCGCATGCCTTTATCGGCAAGGAAAATAAAGAGTAAAAAAGACCTTGATAAAATTATACGCAAACTAAACGATATCAGAGGTGACGAATGAAGAGCTATACATATTTCCCTGGCTGTTCTTCGGAGGCTACCGCGGTTGGATTAGATATCTCAACCAGATCCATAGCGGAAGCACTGGGAATGGAGTTGAAAGAACTGGAAGACTGGAATTGCTGTGGTTCTACGCCATACGGTTCGCTGGATGAACTGGAAGCTATTGCCGTAGCAGCACGCAACCTTGCTCTTGCTGAGAAAACCGGATTGGATATGGTGACCCCCTGTAGTTCTTGTTTTGTAACTCTGAATAAAGCCAGAATTAATATGATGGAAAAACCTCAGTTAAAAGATAAAGTCAATGAAGCCCTATCCGCAGTAAATCTGGAGTATAAAGGCACTGTGAGGGTCAGGTTATTACTGGAAGCACTTATGGAAGATATAACCAGTGAGCAAATTGCCTCTAAGGTTAAAAAACCCCTGACCGGATTGCAAGTTGCTCCGTATACCGGGTGTCAGGAGGTTCGCCCCAGATTTGGATTTGACCATCCGGAAAATCCAATAGCGCTGGATACGATTGTAGAAGCGCTGGGAGCCGAGGTGGTCCCTTATCCTTCGAAATGCAGATGCTGCGGCGGTTCGGCAGTTATAGCGGAAGAGGGGCTTTCGCTGGAACTGATGTACAGGTTGCTCGATGATGCCGCAAAAAACGGTGCTCAGTGTATTGTTACCCCCTGTCCGTTATGCCAGATGAACCTGGATGCCTATCAGGGCAAGGTGAATGGTAAATTCAACACTAATTTTAACCTTCCTGTGTTATTTATTACGCAGCTGATTGGGGTTGCCATCGGGCTGAAAGAGAATCAGCTGGGATTGAAGAAAAATATAGTGAATCCGAATAAAGTCCTGGCAAAATATCTATAGAGGAGAGCGGAATGGAAGAAGTAAGAATCGGTGTTTATATATGCGATTGCGGTGCCAATATCGCAGGAACCGTTGATACTAAAAAGGTAACCGAATATGCCCAGGGATTGGATTCGGTGGTAGTGGCACGAAATTATAAATATATGTGTTCCGACCCTGGTCAGAACATGATAAAAGATGATATTCGCGAAAAGAAGCTCAACAGGGTTGTGGTAGCTTCCTGTTCTCCGAGAATGCATGAACCCACTTTCCGCAGGGCAGTTCAGGATGCAGGCATCAATCAATACTATTTTCAGATGGCGAATATTCGTGAGCAGTGCTCCTGGGTGCATGAGAATAAAGAGATGGCTACCGAAAAGGCTAAAGCACTGGTTGAGGCAGCTGTAAATCGTGTTAAATATCATGAGCCCTTACAGACTAAAGAGGTTTCAGTTAATCCGAATGTAATGGTGGTTGGGGGGGGTATCGCTGGCATCCAGGCGGCGCTGGAAATTGCCGATGCGGGAAAGAGAGTTTATCTTGTGGAAAAGGAACCCAGCATCGGGGGGCATATGGCGATGTTCGATAAAACCTTCCCGACGCTGGATTGTGCCGCCTGTATCCTGACTCCGAAGATGACCACTGTAGGGCAGCACCCTAACATCAACCTTTTGAGTTACAGCGAAGTGGAAGAGGTCTCCGGTTTTGTAGGTAATTTCAAGGCGAAAATAAAAAGAAAAGCCAGATATGTGGATGAATCCAAGTGTACCGGCTGTGGAGAGTGCAGCAAGGTTTGCCCCGTCCATGTCGATAATGAGTTCGATGTGGGTTTAAGCCAGCGCAGCGCTATATATATACAGTCGCCGTATGCCGTACCCAATAAAGCAGTTGTCGATAAAAAGGGCTATTCTCCCTGTCGCGTAGCCTGTCCGGCGGGGGTAAATGCACATGGGTATATTGCCCTGATTTCGCAGGGTAAGTTTAAAGAAGCCCTGGATGTCGTGCGCCAGTCGATTCCTCTGGCTGGTGTGGTCGGCAGGGTTTGTTACCATCCCTGTGAGTCGGAATGCGAGAGGGGGACGGTGGATGAATCTCTCACCATACGCGACCTCAAGCGTTTTGTAGCCGATTATGAAATGAAGATTGGAAGAGCAAAAGCAAATCCTGTGGAGATAACCAGAGAAGACAGGGTGGCGGTAGTTGGTTCTGGGCCTGCCGGTCTTGCCTGTGCATACGACCTGATAAAGAAGGGGTATCGTGTATCTGTATTCGAAGCGGCGGACAAAGCCGGTGGGCTAATGCGTTACGGAATCCCGAATTTCCGTTTACCTGAAGATATAGTCGATAATGAAATAGACTATATAAAAGAACTCGGCGTGGAGATAAAAACCGGCTCTCCCGTAAAAGAACTGAAAAGTATTTTTAAACAGGGATATAAGGCGGTATTTATGGGGACGGGCGCTGGAAAGAGTAAAAAATTGGGGATTCCAGGTGAAGACAATCCGAATGTATTGCCGGCTCTCGAGTTTTTGAAGAAAGCCAACTCCGGCGATAAGGTTGCCGTAGGAAACAAAGTGGTTGTGATTGGCGGTGGCAATGCGGCGATAGAGTCAGCCCGAGTGGCATGGAGAATGGGAGCCAGGGATATCACAGTGGTTTATAAGAGGTCTGAGGCTGAGCTCCCTGCTTGTGACAACGAAGCAGAGGAAGCAGAAAAAGAAGGTATTAAATTTAGATATCTGACAGCCGCAAATAAAATAGTTCTTAAAGACGGGAAGGTGTCAGGGGTCGAATGTGCCAGCGTAGATAATAAAGGACAGAAGATGGCAGAATTTATAATAGATGCCGATACCGTAATCACTGCCATAGGACAGTCAATTGATAAATCCGAATTACCACAGGAGCTTGCCTTCACCTCTCTGGGTAATCTGGAGGTCGACCCTGTGACTCTCGAAACTAATATTGCTGGCGTGTTTGCTGGTGGAGAGGCTGTTGCTGGCCAGCTCGATGTGATTGCTGCGATAGCGGCAGGTAAGGCTGGTGCTGAAAGTATCGATAGGTATTTAAGCGGCACCGATATGCGTGAAGGACGCTCTCAGCAGATGCTTCGGGTTAACGATGTTAATAAAGATAAGATAAAAGCAAAATCCAGGGTGGATATGCCCAAATTGGAACTGGCAAAGAGACAGTCCAATTTCAATGAGGTTGCTCTGGGATATGACGAGAGCCAGGCTATAGAAGAGGCCAGGCGCTGTTTAAATTGTGCAGTTTGTTCGGAGTGTCGACTATGCGAAAAAGCCTGCGAAGCTCATGCCATCAATCATGATATGACAGAACGGACAATGGAAGTCGAAGTCGGTTCCATAATTGTTGCTACCGGCTTCCAGCAATTCGACCCGGAGGTAATGTATACTTATGGATATAACCGGTTCGACGATGTACTGACCGGGCTTGAATTCGAGAGGCTCTCCAATGCTTCAGGGCCTACCAATGGTGTAGTTGTCAAGAAAAATGGGGAAAAACCAAAAAGTGTAGCGATACTCCATTGCATCGGCAGCCGTGATGAGAATTATCATAAATATTGTTCGCGTGTCTGCTGTATGTATTCATTGAAATATGCTCATCTGCTCAGAGAAAAGCTGCCGGATGCCGATATCTACCAGCTGTATATCGATATGCGCTGCCCCGGTTCCGGCTATGAGGAGTTCTATATGAGGCTGCAGGAAGAAGGAGTCAATTTCATCAGAGGTCGCGCTGCAGAAATAACGAATGCTCCTGAAACACCGGAAGAGAAAGATAAACTTATTGTCCTGTGTGAAGATACGCTGATACGCAGAAAGAGAAGATTGCCGGTGGATATGGTAATTTTAAGCTGTGCGCTCGAGCCGAGTGAGGGTTCCGCACAGATAGGGAAAGTCCTCTCAATAAGTAAAAAGGCAGATGGTTTCTTCCTGGAGAAACATCCCAAGCTAGACCCTGTAGCCACCATGACCGATGGCATATTTATTGTCGGCTGCTGTCAGGGTCCCAAGGATATTCCTGATACGGTAGCTCAGGCGTCCGCTGCTGCTGCCAGAGCACTGTCCATGATAAGCAGAAATAAAGTGGAAATCGAAGCAGCTACTTCAGAAATCATAGAGGAACTGTGTTCAGGCTGTCGAATTTGCAATGCGTTATGCCCTTACAGTGCAATTACATTTAATGAGGAGAAGGGGGTATCGGAAATCAATCAGGTTCTCTGCAAGGGATGCGGCGTTTGTGTATCTGCCTGTCCCAGTGATGCCATAAAGGGCAATCACTTTACTACCAAACAACTTCTGGCTGAAATCGAGGGGGTGTTAGCATGAGTTTCGAACCGAAGATACTGGGAATCCTCTGCAATTGGTGCTCTTATTCTGGAGCTGACCTGGCAGGGACTTCACGCAAGAAGTACCCGGCAAACATCAGAATAATGAGAGTTATGTGCAGTGGGCGGGTGGACCCTGTGTTTATCCTGAAGGCTCTGGAATCGGGAGCAGACGGCGTTCTGATTCTGGGGTGCCATCCGGGGGATTGCCATTATGCCGCTGGCAATTTTAAAACAATGCGTCGCATGGAAATGTTGAAAAAACTGACTGACCAGATGGGAATCGAGAGCGATAGAATCCGACTGGATTGGGTTGCAGCATCTGAAGGCGACAAATTCGCTGAAATTATAAAAGACATGACGGAGAAAATTAAAAAGCTGGGGCCTTTCCCCCGAAATGGAGGAGATAATGGCTAAACCGAAAGTTGCACTTTACTGGGCAGCCAGTTGCGGGGGCTGCGATATTGGTCTCCTGGAAATCGGAGAGAAACTGCTGAAATTAATCGATGCGGTGGACATTGTATTCTGGCCGGTTGCCATGGATGTTAAATATAAAGATGTCGAGGCAATGCCTGATAGAAGTATAGATGTCTGCCTGTTTAACGGAGCGATTCGCAGCTCAGAGCAGGAACATCTGGCAAAATTACTGCGACAGAAATCCACGGTCATGATTGCCTACGGAGCCTGTGCATATCAGGGTGGCATTCCCGGGCTTGCCAATATGTATAACAGGGAAATGATAATGGAAAGGGCATATATCGAAACGCCTTCTACTGATAACCCTGGGAAGGTTCTTCCGCAAACGAGATATCAGGCACCCGAGGGCGAGCTTACCCTGCCGGAATTATTTAACACTGTGAGGACGTTGAGTCAGACAGTTAAGGTAGAATATATAATTCCAGGATGCCCTCCTGAGGAGAAGACAACCTGGATGGCGCTGGAGGCGTTGATTAATGGTCAGCTTCCTCCCGCTGGCACTGTCATTACCGATAATGCCAGAGCAGTTTGCGATGACTGTCCGCGTAAACGCGATGTTAAAAAGATTAAGAAATTCCATAGAACGTATGAAATTATTCCCGACCCCGAAATATGTCTTTTGGAGCAGGGGCTTCTGTGTGCTGGAATTGCCACCAGGGGTGGGTGTGGGGCGAGGTGCCCCAAGGCTAATATGCCCTGCACTGGTTGCTATGGGCCTGTGGATGGAGTTATCGATCAGGGAGCACATTTTATGAATGCCATTGCTTCAGTGATAGATTCTAACGACCCCGAAGAAATCAGTAAAATTGTTGAAGATGTACGTGACCCGGCGGGAACTTTTTATCGTTACAGTCTACCTGATTCCATATTAAGGAGGGCGAGGGTTTAATGAAAAGGATCAGTATTGACCCGATTACGAGGCTGGAAGGCCATGGGAAGATAGAGATATTCCTTAATGACGAAGGTGTGGTAGAAAACAGTTATTTGCAGGTTCCGGAATTAAGAGGATTCGAGAAGTTTTCTGAAGGAAGATTAGCTGAAGATATGCCGCAAATTACGCAGAGGATTTGTGGGGTTTGTCCTGAAGCGCATCATCTGGCTTCTACTAAAACTCTTGATGCCCTCTTCCATGTTAGCCCAACAGATACTGCCAGGAAATTGCGTGAGCTTTTGTATAATGCGTTTTATGTAACTGACCATACTACCCATTTTTATATTCTGGGAGGACCAGATTTTATTATGGGACCAGAGGCGCCGGTAGCTCAGCGTAATATTATAGGTGTAATAGGCAAAGTGGGGTTGGAGTTGGGTGGGGCGGTTATAAATACACGCAAGAAATGCCATCATATCATTGCTTTATTGGGTGGCAAAGCGGTTCACCCTGTCTTTGGATTGCCCGGCGGTGTCAGCAGGGGCATCAATGAGGATGAACGCAGGGAAATCGAGCAAATTGCTAAAGAATCGCTCGAATTCGCTAAATTATCCTTGAAGGTATTCGACGATATAGTCCTCCAAAATAAGGAATATGTTGATATGATTGTCAGCGATGCTTATACTCATAAAACATATTACATGGGGCTGGTGGATGATAATAACCACGTCAATTTCTACGATGGGAAGGTCAGGATTGTAGACCCGGATGGAAAAGAGTTTGCCAAATTTGAGCCGAAGGATTATCTGGAGCATATAGCCGAACACGTAGAGCCCTGGAGCTATATAAAGTTCCCGTATCTTAAGAAGATAGGATGGAAAGGCTTTGTAGATGGCAAGGAAAGTGGGGTTTTCCGTGTTGCTCCGCTGGCTCGCCTGAATGCTTCCGATGGAATGGCAACTCCGCTGGCACAGGAAGAATATGAAAAGATGTATACTACACTCGGCGGAAAGCCCGTACATCATACTCTGGCAATGCATTGGGCACGGCTTATTGAACTGGTTCAGGCTGCCGAGACCATGGTTAAATTATCACAGGACCCCGAGATTACGGGTAATAATTTACGCAATATCCCTACGGCTACCCCTGATGAGGGTATTGGTATTCTGGAGGCTCCCCGGGGGACCCTTATTCATCACTATCAGACCGATAGATACGGTGTTATCAGGAAAGCGAACCTGATAGTTGCTACGGTGCATAATGCTGCAGCCGTTAACATGTCGGTTGATAAAGCTGCTAAAGCTATTATCAAACCAGGTAAAGAAATTACAGAAGGATTGCTTAACCGCATCGAAATGGCATGGCGTCCCTATGACCTCTGTATGGCATGTGCCACTCATAATTTACCCGGGCATCCGGCGATGCCGATGTATGTATACAACGGGAATAAACAAATAATTAAAAGCTGGGAATAAGTAACATAATATTTTGAAGACCTTAATTTTAGGATTGGGTAACCCTTATCTTTCTGATGACAGTGCTGGATTGCTGGTTGTCAGGGAACTTGAGAAAAGGTTATCCGACCCCGATGTTTCCTTGAACGAGACGAGTCTGGCGGGAATTACACTGCTTGATTTTATTGTGGGCTACGATAAAGTAATCATCGTAGATGCTATTCAATCACCGGGAGGGGAACCGGGGAGTGTGTACCATTTAACTCCTGAGCAATTCGATACCAGTTGCCATACTACTTCGAGCCATGATATCGGTGTCATTGCTGCAATTGAACTGGGAAGGAGGTTGGAATTATCTATGCCGCAAGAGATAGATATCATCGCTATCGAAGCCGGAGATGTGGTTACTTTGAGAGAGGGTTGTACCCCTGAAGTGGAAAAGGCAATCCCTATCGCTGCTGATATTATAATAAAAGAGATAAATGCGCCTTAGACTATCATTATCCTGACTGGCCCGGTGCCGCCTGCCGTAGCAATCTTTGCACCTTTACAGCAGAAATATGATGCCCTGCCTTTGATGTATAGCTGAAAGATGCAGAGCAAACGGGGAAATGAAATAGATTAACGGTAGTAAGGCAGCTGTTAGTTTATTTAATGATAATATTAAAATAATGGATGGTGTATCTGCCTGATAGTATAATAATTGTGAGATGCTTGCTTTAGCGTAAGGGCATTCCCTTTAGATTAACCAGAGCGCCTGGCAATATCTCTATTTAACTATTCAGTAATAGAACCCGATGGGGATGTCTCAAGCCGAGCTTAAATCTCAGTCCTGGAGATAAAGCACAGAAAACTAATCGACCGATTAGTTAAAGAATTAAAAATACCAGCTGGTGGAGCCAGATAAATGAGCATAATTTATACAGAAAAGGAAAAATGTAAAGGCTGTTATGCCTGCATACGCAGTTGCCCTGTTAAAGCTATTAAGGTGGAAGGGCGATTGGCACAGGTAATAAGAGAACGCTGTATAGTTTGCGGAAACTGTCTGGAGGTCTGTGCTACGGGGGCAAAGAGAGTGGAGAGTGATACGAGCACGGTTTGGCAGTTACTGAGCCAGAATAATAGTTATACGATAGCTGTTGTCTCATCATCCTTCCCTGCTGCTATACCCGGAGTTACCCCAGGCAAGTTCGTTTCGGCATTGAAAAAACTGGGATTCGATGAGGTAATGGAGGATTCTTTCGGTGCTGAACTGATAGGCAGGGAGTATGCTCGTTTATTTAGAGAAGCCAGCAGTGGGACGATACTGACATCCAATTGTCCTGCGGTGGTTAGCTATATTGAGAAATACCACCCTAAATTAATAGGTAATCTCGCTCATATTGTGTCTCCTACCATTGCTACTGGAAGGTTGATAAAGCATAAATATAATCCCTCGGCAAAAGTGGTTTTTATCGGCCCCTGTGTGGCTAAAAAAGCCGAGTCGCGGGATAGCAATAACCGCGGGGTGGTCGATGCCGTACTTACCTTTGCCGAATTGAAGGAGATGTTTGCTGCTAAAAGTATCAATCCTGAGAATGAAAAAAAGGAAGAGAAATTCAGCGGACCGGTTCCCAATCTGGGGAGATTGATGTCTATATCGGGTGGTTTATCTAAAATTGCGGGGCTTTCCGATGATATCTTAAAAAATGAAGTTATCAGTGCGCACGGCAGGGAATATGTGGCAAAAATACTCAGGGAGTTTTCGGGGGGTGAGATATCAGCCAGGTTAATCAATCTGTATTTCTGCCATGGCTGCATTGGGGGGCCAGTTATAGATAACGACTTGAGCGGCTTCAGGCGTAAAGAGCTGGTTGCCAAATATACTGCCAGTGTAGCCAATCCCGGACAAACTGAGAAAGACCTGAAGAAATATGGCGATATCGATGTAAGCCGCAATTTTACTACCCAGAACGTAAGCCTTGCTTCGCCGGGTGATGATGAAATCGAGGCAGTCCTGCAAACGATGAAAAGGAGCAGGGTTGAAGAGCAGCTTAACTGTGGGGCGTGTGGGTATAGCTCGTGTAGAGAATTGGCTATTGCGGTATGTCAGGGGCTGGCAGAAATTGATATGTGCTGGCCATATTTACATAATCATATGCAGGAAACGCAGGATGGGTTGATACAGGCGGAAAAAATGACATCGCTCGGACAGCTGGCAGCTTCTGTTGCCCATGAGATTAATAATCCTCTATCCGGTGTTCTTATATATGCACAGCTGATATCTAAAAAATTAAAGAGTGATAATTTCAACAAGGAAGTAGCTCTGGATTACCTCTCCAAAATGGAGACTGAACTGAACCGGAGTATGAAACTCGTCAGGAGTCTCCTTGATTTTTCGAGGCAATCGACCCCCGAATTCTGGGAGGTAGATATAAACGAAATAGTGGATAGAAGCTTCGACCTGGGGATTCATTCTCTGGAGATGCAGAATGTCGAAGTGGTAAAAGAGTTATCCCCTGACCTGCCCAGGATAATGGCTGATTTCGGACAGATTCAACAGGTCTGCACCAATCTGATTATGAATGCAATAGAGGCGATGCCTGGCGGGGGCGTTTTAACAATGCGGACTTTGATGGAGGGAGAACAGATATTAATCGAGGTAAGCGATACTGGTGTTGGTATATCACCAGAGAATTTAAAAAAAATGTTTACACCTTTTTTCACAACTAAAAGGGATAAAAAGGGGGTAGGGTTGGGATTGGCTATATCTTATGGTATTGTACAGCGTCACCACGGTAAAATTGAAATACATAGCAAAGAAGGGGAGGGTACCACCTTTAAGGTGTACCTGCCTGTAAATTATTCAGAAAAAGATTAAAATACTGGAAGTGAATTGTTTGGGCATGAGAAAGAGTCTCGCTTGCAGAGGCATCATATTCCAGGAAGGGAAAATTTGAGGTTGCCGATAATAGCAATTTAATTTATTGATGGAATGGGTGATATGAGGGCCAAAATACAGGCTTATATCATATATTGGATGGGGGATAAAAATAAAAATATGTATCATCAGGGAGGAAATTATGGAATCAGCTAATCTTATTACAATCAATCCACAGGATGTGCCACAGCATATGAAGATTGGGCAGGAACATTTTAACAATGCCAGATACGAAGAGGCAAAGAAAGAGTTCAGGTCTATATTGAGTATCGCCCCTGAGAATATCGAAGCAAGGGCATGGCTTAAGAGAACGCAGGATTCAATCGATAATGCCAGCGGAGTTTTATTCCAAAAGGTAGCAAATCCCAGGATAAAGGAATTGAAGGAACGCCCGGGTGGGCAAAGGTTGTGCTTATATTGTGTCAAAGGGGATGTTTCCCACCGGATTTGCAGTCGCCTTTTCCAGTGCAAAAGCTGTGAATTTGGGCAGGGTATGCAGGATGCACAGAAAGAGAAACTGGCTGCCCGGCGTGATGCCATGGCAAAAAAGGATGCCACTGCGTAATAATACAATTTTCCAGGCAGAGATTATTATCTAAAAAAATTATGGGGGATATTAATGGTATGAATGAGAATGCGGTACTTATTATAGAAAGCGATCCCATTGTAAGGGCATCCCTGTGTGATTGGTTAGGAAGCACTGGCCTGGAAGTGACTGGTGTAGAAAGCGGAGAGGAAACCCTTAAAACCTTTGAAAAGCATAATTTTAATATTGTAATCATAGATGTCAGATTACATGGTGATAAGCAGTTGGCGGCACTCAGAGAAATGAAGGCCATACGTCCATGGATAAAGTCGATTATTATTACTGCGTATCCTCAAGAAGAGACAGTTCTGGAAGCCAAAAAAATAGGCATCGTGGATTACATGGTAAAGCCGATAGATATGGATGACCTGCAGAGAATAATTCACGGAACCATAGAGTCGATTTACAGGGATAATATCAATGCTGATGAGATAAGTTCTTACGCCGAATCATATTCGGATGATCTGGTGCTGGGGATTAAGAAATCCTTTGCAATATCCAGGGAAAATCTGGCTTTAATGGTGGAAAACCTTATTAAAGAAATGGAAGTGGTTGGGGTAAAGGCCAAACAAGGGAAATATGTATACGATAGGATATCCAGCTTTTATGAACTCAGCCTCGATTATGATGTTACGGTATCCCCTCCTACCAGATATTTTTTCCCTGAAAGAGAGGCCCTTCTGAAATTTAAAAAAGTAAATGGCCAGCAGGTTGAACCGGTAATAAAATATACCCCACGCGTAATAATCGGTGTGCACCCTTATGATATAAAAGCTATTGAATTACTGGATGAAGTCTTTATGTCCCATAATCCGGACCCAAACTATGTGGCAAGGAGGGAAAACACAATAATAATCGGCGTGGATTGTATTCACCCCTCCCCCAGGAGTTTTGCCCCCAGCATGGGAACCAACTGGACTGAAACCGGTTTCGACCTGCTGTTAACCGATATTGGTAGCAGCTATATTGTTAAAATCGGTTCGGAAAAGGGTGCTGAAATACTTGCTCATAGCATATACCGTATTCCTACCGGGGATGAAATCGTCCGGCAGAAAAAAGTGAGGAGTGAGGCTCTGGGGAGATACAAGCTATCTCTGGATATACCCCGAGACCGTATACCTAAGATACTGGAAGAGAGCTATGATGACCCGTATTGGGAAACGAGGAGTTCTACCTGCTTGAGCTGTGGCTCATGCGTTATGGTTTGCCCCACCTGTTACTGCTTCGATGTCAGGGATGATGTATCTTTAAATCTGAAGGAAGGTGAACGTTACCGGCGCTGGGATGGATGTATGCTCGTTGATTTTGCGAAGGTTGCTTCAGGGGAAAACTTTCGCCGCGATAGGGCAAGCCGTTTCCGTCACAGGATGTTCCGTAAAGGCAAGTATATATTGGAAAGGTATGGCAAAGTTGGCTGTGTCGGCTGTGGACGATGTGCGAATGCCTGTTTGGCGGGTATAGCGAGTCCGCTGGAAGCCTTTAACTCCATAGCTGAAAACATACGGTTGAAAGAAGCGGCTACCAGTTTGATACAACCCATGAAACAGGAACGGGGATTGTATATTCCGGAGATGGCCGAGATTGTCTCGGTAAGGCAACTGACAGAAAGAGAAAAAGCCTTTGAATTAAAATTAAAGAGCGGCAAAAAACTGGGGCACTCTCCGGGGCAGTTTGTTACTTTATCGATAATGGGTATTGGAGAGGCTCCGCTGTCAGTAGCATCATCGCCGTTAAGGGGGAAAATATTTCAACTGGCAGTGAGAAGTATGGGGGATGTAACGTCCGCTTTGCATTCTTTAGAGGTGGGCGCAACGGTAGGTATCCGTGGCCCTTTTGGGCATGGTTTTCCGCTGGAAGCGCTGGAAGGGAAAGACCTGTTGCTTATTGCTGGGGGAATCGGACTTTTCCCGTTGCGTTCGTTAATACAGTATGTTATGGATAGAAGATACGATTATGGAAAAGTAAGTTTGCTTTACGGTTGCCGTACTCCTTCGGAAAGGGTGTTTACGGACGAACTTGAATACTGGCAGAACAGCAAAGAAATAGATTTTCATGAAACAGTAGATAGAAAGGATGATACCTGGACTGGCAATGTAGGGGTTATCACCAATCTTATCGACAAAGTTGAAATAGACCCGAAAAAGACGATGGTAGCGGTTGTTGGACCCCCTATTATGTATAAGTTCGTTATCGAAAAGTTAAAAAAGAGAGACCTCCCTGATGACCATGTTTACCTTTCACTGGAGAGGAAGATGAAATGTGGAGTGGGAAAATGCGGGCATTGCCAGATTAACGGGGTTTATACCTGCCAGGAGGGGCCTGTGTTTTCACTAACTCAGTTAAGAAGTCTTCGAGAGGCGGTGCTGTAATGAAACCGAGAGTAGCCTTCTTTGATTTCACAGGATGTGAAGGATGCCAGCTGGATGCTTTGAATCTGGATGCCGATGATTTTCTGAGCCTGCTCAATGGCATAGATATTGTCAATTTCAGAGAAGTTATGACGGAAAGATCGGATAATTATGATATCGCTTTTGTTGAAGGGAGTATCACTACAGAAGGGGAAATAGAGCGCATAAAGAAAATTCGGGAGCAGGCGAAGATAGTTATTGCGCTTGGAGCATGTGCCTGTATCGGTGGGTTGAACTGCCTGAAGAATCATGTTCCTATGGAGGAAGCGCTCAAAATAGTATATGGCAAAGATGCCGGATATTATCATACTATCCCTGCCAGACCGGCCGATGCAGTAATAAAGATTGATTACTATGTCAGAGGATGCCCGCCGGTTACCGCAGAACTGGTTGAAGTAATAAAAGCCTTATTGCTTAACAGGAAACCGTATATTCCGAGCTACCCGGTATGTACGGAATGCAAGATGGCAGGTAATATATGTGTCTATGAAAAGGGGCAGACTTGCCTGGGGCCGGTTACCCGGGCCGGATGTAATGCTATATGTATAAACAGCGGGAGGTATTGCTGGGGTTGCCGCGGACTGGTCGATGAGCCGAATATCGCATCACAGAAAGATATCCTGCTAAAATACGGGTTGACGGCAGAGCAGGTGATAGAGAAGTTTAAAATCTATGATACGTATAGTGAGGTGTTGAAATGACACAGGTTAACATAAATGTTCATCACTTAACCCGTGTCGAGGGACATGGCAATATCGTTCTTAATGTCAAAGACGGGAAAATCGAAGAACTTAAATGGATAGTTACCGAATCACCGCGTTTCTTTGAAGTGATGATGCGTGACCGATATTATGAGGATGTTAATCATATCGCTTCCAGAATATGTGGAATATGCTCCATATCGCACTCTACAGTATCCTTGCAGGCTACAGAGAAGGCTTTCGGAGTCAAACCATCTGAACAGGCAGTCCTGT
>CAZJVO010000018.1:0-20951 GCA_964549815.1 uncultured Dehalococcoidales bacterium
TACTGATATCCAGTACCACCAAGCCGTTAGGGAATATAGTCAAGATAGGGGATGCGCTGGCGGTAGGTGATTTGAACAGTAATTATGCGCTGGATATTGACAGGCGTGATGAAATTGGGGACCTGTCGAAGTGTTTCCAGAATATCATAAATAGTCAGAAGGAGATGTCGGCGGGGTTTGAGAAGATGGCGAATGGAGACCTGACCATAGAATTCAAGCCGCGGTCAGAGAAAGATACGATGGGGATAGCGTTTGTGAAGATGTTGAAGGACTTGCAGGCGTTGATGATTAAGCTTACGAATACGGCGAAAGGGCTTACGGAAGCCAGTGGGCAGCTTGCGAAGGCTTCGGAGCAGGCGGGGCAGGCGACGCAGCAGATAGCGAGCACCAGCCAGCAGGTAGCCAAAGGAGCCAGTGAGCAGTCGGTCTCGCTGCAGGAGACCACTCGAGCCATAGACCAGTTATCGACGGCAATAGAGCAGATATCGAAGGGTGCGCAGGAGCAGTCGAAGGGCATAGAGAAGACATTGAACACGGTCAGAGAAGTGGCTGAAGCGGCAAATAAAGCAACCGGCGAAGCGAAAGAAGCCTCTGTCAGCTCCTCGCAATCGGCGAAGGTAGCCAAAGAGGGAGCCGTGATGGCGAAGCAGACGGTAGATGGGATGGAAAAGATACGGGAGGCCATAGGGTTTACGTCGCAGAAGATAACGAGGCTGGGTGAGCAGTCGGGGGAGATTGACAAGATAGTAGCGACGATAGATGACATAGCGGCGCAGACGAATCTTTTGGCGTTGAATGCGGCGATTGAGGCGGCGCGAGCTGGGGAGCAAGGGCGAGGGTTTGCGGTGGTAGCGGATGAAGTGAGGAAGCTGGCGGAGCGTTCTTTGAGGGCGACGAAAGAGATAGCGGACCTTATTATAGGGATACAGACAGGGGTTAATGAAGCCGTCAAGGCGATGGAAGAAAGTACCAGCTATGTGGAAAACGGATATAAATTGGCAGTAGATTGCGGTAACTCTATGTCGGAAATCATAAAGTATGCAGATAACGTTGGATATAACATAACCAGAATATCAGCAGCGACCGTGGGCCTGTCAAAGCTTGGGGACGAGTTGTTGAAGGTAACGGAAGAGATCAGTTCGGTGGTAGAGGAGAACACGGCGGCGACAGAGGAGATGGCGGCGAGTTCGGACCAGGTATCGAAGTCAGTAGAGAGTGTAGCTGGGGTAGCGGAAGAGAATGGAGCGGCGACGGAAGAGGTATCGGCGTCGGCGGAAGAGATGAGTGCGCAGGTAGAAGAAGTGGTAGCGTCGGCGCAGTCGCTGGCAGCGATGGCAGACGAATTGAGCAAGGCGGTGTCCGTGTTCAAGGTAAGCAAGAATTAGGAGGAGGGAGGAAATGGGAGAGAACAATAGCACTACGAATGAATTGCAGATGGTGGTATTCGACCTGGCGTCGGAATATTATGGGGTAGACATAAGCGATGTAAGGGAAATCATACGGATGCAGAATATAACGAGGGTACCTGGGACGCCGGATTACATGGAAGGGGTATTGAATCTGAGGGGGAAGATAGCGCCGGTAGTAGATTTAAGGAAGAGGCTGAATTTAAAAGTGACTGAGCAGACGAAAGAGAGCCGGATAGTGGTGATAGATATAAACAACAAAGATGTAGGGGTGATAGTGGATGGAGTGACGGAGGTATTGAGGATACCGGAGTCGTCGGTGGAGCCGCCGTCGCAGATGTTGACGAATGGGGACAGGGTGCACCTGAAAGGGATAGCGAAGCTGCAGGACAAGCTGGTGATATTACTGGATATGGATAGCATTCTGAACGACTTTGAGGATATAAACCTGGATATGCTACGCAATGAAATGGAATCGGAGAATGCCGAGTCAAAGGCCAGGAAGAAAAAGGGGAAGTGTGTCACTGCATAAATGACATGGGGTGTGGAGTGCGGAGTTATATCCGCACTCCACATATAAAAATAAGAAGCACTAATAAAACAAAGTTTTATCAAGCAAAGGTATGTGCCGATGAAAATCAATGAAGAAATCAGCCAGGACGAATTGAAGGTTTTTCTGGAAGAAACAGAAGAACAGATAGAGCTTTTAGACAATGATATTGTGCGCATGGAGAAAGAGCCTGATAACGATGAGTTGATACAGGAAATATTCAGAGCCGCGCATACAGTCAAAGGCTCTTCGGCTATGGTTGGTTATACACGTATGTCGGAACTTACTCATGCTATGGAAAGCCTGCTGGATAAATTACGCAATAAACAATTAGCTTTATCTTCTTCGATAGTTAATGACCTGCTTGCCGGGTTGGATGCACTGAAGATTCTTAAACAGGATATGTACTCCGAAGAAGAGAGTGATGTCGATATTGAATCTATAATCAAACGTCTGCAAAGCCATACCGGTGCAACTCAGGGAAATCATCCGAAAGTGAAGCGGAATATTGTTATGGATAACATGCAGGCGATTAATTCTGCCATAATCAATGGTGAAACCGTATATCATATCAGGACATCGGTGAGTAAAGATAGTCCATGGAGGGCAGTGCGCTTTATTTTAGTTTTAAATGAACTGGAAAGAATTGGTAAAGTCATTATTTCATCACCGGCATCTACAGAAATAGAACAGGGTAATATCGGCTCTGAACTGGAAATTATATTTTCCGGCGAAGCCGACGTGGATGTAATTCAGGGAGTAATATGTTCTATAGATGAGATCGTTGCCACTGTTGTCACTCCCTTGACCGAGGACAAATTGTCGGCGATGTCATTTATAAAATCTGGTTTGCCTGCTAACGGGGCTGAAAATATCCTGCAGAATGGCAATAATCATAACGGAGATGATAAGGCTAATTCGCTCAAATCCAGAGATGTATCGGAATCTGCCGAATCGCAAACACTGCAGAGTGTCAGAATAGATGTCAATATTTTAGATAATCTTATGAATATAGTGGAAGAGCTGGTAATAGACCGCTCACGAATAAACCGCCTGGGCAAATTACTGGCAGCCAAATACGAGGATGACGATACTATCGAGGAGTTGAGCCTGACGTCGGGGCACATTATCAAGATTATTAATGAATTACAGGAAAGTATCATGAAAGTCAGGATGATTCCCATCAGTGCTATCTTCAGCCGGTTTCCGAGGCTGGTGCGCGACCTGGCACAAAAACAGAAGAAGGAACTCAATTTTATTATAGAGGGCAATGAAACGGAGTTAGACAGGTCTATTGTAGAAAAAATCAGAGACCCGCTTATTCATCTTTTAAGGAACGCTGTTGACCATGGTGTCGAGTTGCCCGAAGATCGTTTAAAACTCGGCAAGCCGGTACCAGCGACAGTCAGGCTGAGTGCATTCCAGGAGCAGGGGCATATATGTATTATCCTTGAGGATGATGGCGGGGGAATGAACCCCGAGAAACTCAAAAGCAAGGCGGTGGAGAAAGGATTTTTAACCGAGGAGGCTGCTATATCGCTGTCGGCAAATGATGCCATAAATCTTATTTTCCTTCCCGGTTTCTCCACAGCGGAGAAAACTACTGAAGTCTCTGGCAGGGGGGTGGGGATGGACATCGTACGTACCAATATCGAGAATCTGGGAGGCTCGATTTTAATAGATTCGGTGTTGGGCAGGGGCACCAGGTTTACCCTGAGGCTGCCATTGACAGTTGCCATAGTCCAGGGATTGCTGATTGCCTCAGGTGCCACCACTTATATAATGCCTTTAGCCTCAGTGGTGGAAACAATTAAAGTCGGCAGGAATGAAATACAGACTATTAACTGTAATCCTGTAATTCGCTTGCGTGATTCTATTGTTCCCATAATTAACCTGGAGGATCTTCTTAATCGACAGAAATGGAATAATCAAATTAATGAACAGAATCTAATTGTAATTATTGGGAATGGGGCGAACCTGATTGGTCTGATTGTAGACGACCTGATGGAGAGGCAGGAAATAGTTGTCAAACCACTGGGTAAATATATGGATGATGTCGAGGGGATTACCGGGGGGACGATACTGGGGGATGGTAACGTTGCGCTTATACTCGATGCGCTGTCGCTATCGAAAATGATGCAGGAGCGCACTGTGGTGGGGTGTTGAACAGGGAATAGTGGATGATGGTTTAAGTTAACTTAAGAATTGGCAAATAGTACCTCTATATTAAACCACAGGGTGCTTATTTGCACAGATAGTAAATGTAAGAATAATAAATAAGAGAATATATACAGGAGGAGTTAGTTGATGCAAGTGCCTCAGTTACTCACAAAAGAAGATTTAACTGTTTGGAGCTGGTTGGTAAGTAAAGGAATCAGCAAATCTATGCAGGGTCTTTCCCAGATGATGGAGAAGGAACTGGTAGTAACGGCATTCAGAATAGAGCAATGTCCTGCTAAGGATGCTGCTGAATTGCTGGGAGGACCAGAAAAAATTGTGGTTGGAATATATTTGAGTATCAATGGGGACGCCCCCGGCCATATCATGCTGGTTCACGACCCCAAAATGGCTTATGAACTTATCGATATGCAAATGGGGTTGCCTCCAGGCTCCACTATCCGGATGGATGAAATGGAGCTATCTGTTATGGGGGAAATGGGGAATATAACCGGTGCATACTTTCTAAATGCGATAGCCGATGCTACAGGATTGAATCTGGGAATCTCACCCCCTGCAGTAATGGTAGACATGGCGGGAGCAATTCTGGATATTGCACTATCCGATATTATGCAGCGCCAGGATGAAATTCTGGTAGTCAGGACCACCTTCGGGACATCTAACAGCCAGGTTGATGGAACCTTTCTGGTAATGCCGACGATGGAATTCCTGCAGGCAATTTTGAAGGGTTCTCCCGGAGGCATGAAGTGGTAATCGCTGCCAATCTGAAAGTGCTGATGGCAGGACTGGGGGAGATTCAGGTCTCATCCGACCCTGAAGTAGTCCTGAGTTGCCTGGGGTTGGGTTCGTGTATCGGATTATGTTTATACGACCCTGTATCCAGAACTGCCGGCGTAGCACATATAGTATTACCCCTGAGTAATGGCGATATGAGTACAAGCTCTATTGGGAAATATGCCGATACGGCGGTTCCATTCCTTTTAAAGGAAATGGGGAAGCAGGGGGCTTTAAAGTCTCGGCTGATAGCCAAGATGGTTGGCGGAGCGCAATTGATGAAAGGGCAGGATGGGATAGCGTCGCTTGGAATAGGCACCAGAAACATTGAAATGACAAAACGGATGCTGACAAAGGAAGGTATTAAGATTACAGCCTCTGACGTCGGTGGTAACTGTGGGAGGTCATTGAAACTTGAAGTTGGCACCGGTAAATTAATCGTAAAAGGAATCGGAGGAGAACCTCAGGAATTATAGCTCGATGAAACTGTTTTTATATTCGTAAGAAAAAAGTTAAATATTTATCCGGTTAAAACTAAGCAGTGAGCAATGCTGCATCCGGAGTAAAAAATAAGTGTAAGTGAGGGTAAAAATGAGTAAAGTATTAGTTGTTGACGACGCTGCTTTTATGAGGATGCGTTGTACTAATCTTTTAAAAGAAAACGGATATGAGGTTTGCGAAGCTACAAATGGGGCTGAAGCGCTGGAAAAATACCAGGAGTTCAAGCCTGATGCTGTTCTTCTGGATATTACCATGCCCAAGATGGATGGAATCATGACGCTCCAGGAAATTATGAAGATAGATGCCGATGCCAGGGTTGCTATGGTAACGGCTATGGGGCAAAACAGCATGGTGATCAATGCTTTAAAGGCGGGTGCCAGGGATTTTGTGGTAAAGCCCTTTGATTCTGAAAGGGTGTTAAATACAGTTCGCAAGCTGTTGAATTAGAAAGTAAAGGCGGGCTAATTATCAGCTCGAGTTGGAATAAGATGATAAGATTGCTTATTACAGATGATTCTGCTTTTTGTCGTTACTCGATTACAAGGCTGGTTAACACCGACCGCGATATCGAGATAGTCGGCTATGCTAAAGATGGAGTAGAAGCTCTGGAAAAGGTCAAGGAGTTACATCCCGATGTTATGACTCTGGATGTGGAGATGCCGCATCTGGATGGATTGCACACACTGGAAAAAGTGATGGTTGAAAATCCTTTGCCGGTTATAATGGTAAGCAGCCTTACAGATGAACATAGCGATACTACCATCAGAGCTCTGGAACTGGGGGCGGTCGATTACTTTTTGAAGGCAAATCCATCTTGTCCAGTAAGTTGTTTTGGGGTTGAAAACGTTTTATTGGACAAGATTAAAGCAGCGGCAAAGATAAACAGAAGCAAATTGGCTGCGGCAGTCACCCCTTCAGGAAGGAATATCCGGCCTGTAAGCAAAAGACCCACCGCCGGCGGCAACGGGGTGCCGAGGAAAATTGTTGCTGTTGCCAGCTCGACAGGGGGACCTGGGGCTCTGTATAAGTTTATTCCCTTTATTCCAGCGGACATCCCCGCTGCTTTATTTATTGTGCAGCACATGCCTGCCGGTTTTACCAGGTCGCTAGCCGACAGGTTGAATGAACTTTCGCAGGTTTCGGTGAAGGAAGCCGAGGACGGAGATAAACTCTCGGAAGGGCAGGCTATCTTAGCTAAAGGTGGCTATCATATGTTGATCGACAGGGGATACCGTGTCAGGTTGACAAAAGACCCGCCGGTCTTCGGTTTGCGTCCAGCAGCCGATATTACGATGTCTTCAGTAGCCCCTTTATATGGCAAGGATATTATTTTTGTGGTACTTACAGGAATGGGCTCCGATGGAACCAAAGGAGCAGTCCTGGTGAAAAATGCAGGCGGGCACATTATCGCTCAGGATGAGGAGAGTTGCATTGTATATGGAATGCCGCGCAGTGTGGTTGAAGCTGGAGTTGCCGACAAGGTACTACCGTTGACGTCTATAGCAGAAGAAGTCGCAAGGCTGTGTTTAAACTGATATTAAATGTTGAAAACGAAGAGGGGAAATGAACGAGCAGGAATATAGTTATCTCAAAAAGAAGTTTTTTAAGTTGACCAATATCAATCTGGATTACTATAAGGACCAGCAGATGAGAAGGCGCCTGAACGCATATGTAGAGCATAGCGCGAGTAAAAATGTGGTCGAGTTTTGCCAGCATATAGAGAAGAATCCCCAGGCATTGGAAGAACTGCTTAATTATATAGCTATAAACGTATCCGAATTTTTCAGAGATACCCTTCTATTCAGTCAACTTGAGAATAACATTATGCCGGTGTTGCTGAAACAGAATCCGCAGCTCAGGATATGGAGTGCTGGGTGTTCGCACGGCGAAGAGCCTTATACCCTGGCGATGATACTCGATCGGATGGCTCCTTCACAGTTCC
Organism: uncultured Dehalococcoidales bacterium; assembly: GCA_964549815.1. Lineage (GTDB taxonomy): Bacteria > Chloroflexota > Dehalococcoidia > Dehalococcoidales > UBA5627 > UBA5627. Next base: position 7,352 of record CAZJVO010000018.1, read on the forward strand.
ATACCATCCTGGCTACCGATATAGATGAAGAAGCCCTGCGTAAGGCAAAGGCAGGCGGCCCTTATAGCAAAGATGTTATGAAAGGGATTTCCCCCGAGATTCTGCAAAAATATTTTATTAAGCAGCCTGATGGGAGTTATAGGGTATGTGATAAATTAAGGCAGAAAATCAGTTTTAAGAGGCATAATCTGCTGGTAGATGCATACGAACAGAAATTCGACCTTATCCTCTGTCGCAATGTAACCATTTATTTTACCGATGAAGCTAAAAATGAGATTTATCGCAAATTTCTGAATTCGTTGAGGGAGGGAGGTATCCTTTTTACAGGAGGAACAGAGGTTATTCTGAATGCCAGCAATATCGGTTTGAAAAACATGAAATCGGCAGCATTTTATCAGAAACCGGAAACAAAAATAGAATCACATCAACCTGTAAAAGCCTGTTAGGAGTAAGAAGATGAGGCGTGTAGGAGTACAATATACGAAACCAGGAATGGTTTTAAGCCAGGATGTTTATGATAGCTATGGGAATCTTATCGTGACCAGGGGGACAAGGCTTACGTTTGATAATGTAGCTGCTCTAACCAATCTGGCTAATGGAGAGGTTTTTGTTCAGGACAGTCGAGTGGATGATGTTACCGCTACCTCGATGATTCCCACCAGACTTGAAGGCATGGCATCCAGGCAGTTAAAGAAGTTTGTAGAGGACAGCATTGTCACATTAAAGGAGGGTTCGGGCCGTAAAGTAAACTTCGCAGAACTGGAAAAAACTATCTTTGCTATGATATCCTGCCTGTTTCCGATGTATTTCGGAGAGGTTAATGTATCCGGATGTTATTCAATCAAGGACTATGATTATATTCATCCGGTTCAGGTAGCCAGCTTATCCATTGTCATTGGCCGCCAGATGGGAATGAATGAGGATGAGTTGATAAAACTCGGGCTGGCAGCCGCTCTGCAGAATATTGGTTATATCGCATTATCTCAGGATATGTTGAACGAACCAACTAAATTAACTGCTCTTGAATTGCACGAGGTTCAACAGCATCCGCAATACGGGTACCTGATTTTAAAAGATAATACCAGTTTGCCCGCCGATATTATTGATATCGTATATCAACACCATGAGCGATGGAATGGTAAAGGCTATCCGCGGGGTTTAAAAAAGGAGCAGATAGGGCTCCATGCCCGTATAATTGCAGTTGCAGATGTGTATTATGCCCTGGTATCCAGGCGCCCTCACAGGCAGAGCAATCTGCCCAACGAGGCTATTGAATTCATTATGGCTTACAGCGGCGAGGATTTTGACCCCGAGATTGTGAAGCTATTTACCAGGCTGGTCCCCTTGTATCCGGCTGGCATTATGGTGAAGTTGAATACCGGGGAGCTCGGCATAATTACAGATGCGAAACCAGGTTTAATCGGACGCCCCACCATCAGAATTTGTTATGACCGGGATTATAAGCAGTTATCCAATCCTTATGATATTGACCTGGCGGAGAGCCAGTATCAAAGTAAACTGGTATCCGAGGTTATCGATTACTGATTGTTTAAATTGATTAATATTAAAAATATTTCAGGATAGGTTATTAGTAATGGCTACCGATGGAATGCTAACACAGGAAGAGATAGATGCAATCTTCAAAAAAGCTACCGGTATGGAGATACATCACAAGAATACAGTCCCTTCGTCTGCACAGAGTGAACCTGTGCCGGCACCAGTTGCCGCTCCTGTTCGTACATCTGCGCCTGTACCTCTGCCTGTGGCTGCGAAGCCGCAAGCAGCAATTCTTGAACCCCCGGCGCCTGTCAAACAGCCGCCGGCGTCTGCCTCCGAATCAACAGCCCCCATGCCGAATATTATTGTCAGGAATGCTGCTGCTGTCCAAGCTATGTCCTCACAATCAGTGGCTTCTGCCATGCCAAAGGCTGCCCCGGATGATACTGTAAGACAGCTCCAGGCGCTTGTCAATACCCTTACCAAAAGGCTTATCGAGGCCGAAAAGAGAATTGTCCAGCTTGAAAAACAGAATAAAGCTTTGTCTGCTAAAATTAACACGTCTTCCAGCGCTAATGTTACCGCAATCGTCAAAGAGGTAAAGAGGCTCGGGGGTCAGGTCAAAAATATCACTGCCAATCTCGATGCTACTCCCGGATATAATGCTCATAATACCTTTGTTTGCACGTCCTGCGGCTCTAAGGGAAAGGTAGCCGTACCGATGCGCTGTACCGAGTGTGGGCGGGAAGGCTGGAAGGGCTGGTTCCGGAAGAGATAACACCTTGTTTTGTTTTCGATATATAGTAGAAAATATGGAATCTGAATGGATTTACAGCCGGCGGGGCTGTTTTTGAAGTCGGAGATATCTTATTCTAACCAACTTAATATCCTGGGCCGTGAGGTCTTACAAGGAGTTTATTTTGCCTAACTTAATACCCCGACCGTGAGGTCAAGGTATTATCCTTATTATCGATTTACCCCTCTGCATGTTAAAGATTGAGTGGGGCCTTTTAGGGTTGTTTTCTTCAGAGTTACAGTAAGGTTCCCGTCGCATCAGAGTTATACAGTTATTAAGCCTGATTTATCAGACTGTAATGCTTTTGAAGATATTCAATCCGCTGATTTAAATCTAATTCATATTGCTTTTAATCTGAGTCAGCAGGTCATTCCCTGTATCGAGAATGGAATCCAGGTTTACATCCTCGAATTTAGATGCGAATTTATTTATTTCAGTTTCCTCTTCGGAATCGTCATTGAAAAGGTCGTATAGCGACTTTTCTTTCTTTTCCTCACTGTTTTCCTCCGATTCGCCCTTGTTTTCGGTGAGCTTTTCCAGATCCTGCGGATTCTGCTGTAAAACAGGCTCCTGTATCGTCGAAAAGTCCTTCGGTTTTGCTTTTGCTTCTTCGTCCTGTTGATATGGTTGAGCCGTCTGGTTATTTATCTGCGAAACGGGTAACTCTTGTTTTACAGTAATTTTAGGTAAAGTCGGGTCATTACGAACTTCGGTTTTTGCTTCCTTTTTCCCACCCGGCAGTTGCCGATTTTTCTTATCCTTTGCTTCTGCCTGTGCCTTTATTATGTCTTCCGGTTTTACCCCGCTCTTCGGCAATGGATAACCTTTCTGTTGAACGGCAGCGCCAGCCTGTTTTTCGGATTGGGTCGATGTTTTTTTATTTACCTGCGCGCTCATATAGCAGATGACACTGGCGAGTATTATGATAAATAAAAATAGTGTCATAATAAAAATATCCTCATTCCGAAAATTAAAATTAAAAAAATTCATTTCAACCTCCCATATTTATTTCATAAATTATCCTGCGATATTATGGAACAGCACTTGAACTGCGAAGGGTACAGCGAGCAGTGCAGTTCCCGATAGTATTAATGTAATAGCAAGGTAAAAAAACAGCTTGAATTTATGCCCACCGCTGACACAATACTCTGCCAGTGCGTTGGCAGCAGTCAGTACCAGTGTAATGGCGATAACCAGCATGTGCAGCACCTGCAACTGCTGGGACCCCGCTGCAAAAAAACTGAATGTAGCTAAGCCGGATGCGATATTGACTGACGGAGTATTCGCTATTATACCCTGAACCATAATAGCAAAGGTATTAAATATTTCATAGATGAAAATGACCAGTATAACCATGATAAAATGCATAACATTTGTCAGCCAGAAAAACCCGCCTTCTATCAATTTTCTCTGTGAGCGAAGCAGGGATATCTTCGTTGCAAAATTACTGGTGGCTTTACCCACTTTTTCTGCTTCACCTCCCATGGTGATGCTGTCATGGAAAATACGTACACTTCGGCTTATCAGTTCAGAGCCGCTTTCGTCGACGAACCTCTCCCAGCATAATTTGGAATCGATGCCAGTTTGTAGCCTTAAAGATAGCAGCCGCACATCGTTTTTCAATGACCCCATTGAATTGGGGTCTAATCTGACCATGGCTTCGTTGGTATTAACGTTGATAGCCTGGCTCATGCCTCCCAGCGAGCGTAGAAATCCGGCAATATCCTTGTCGCGTTTTTTAATTTTGGTATCGTTCAAATAAGCCATAAAACCGAGAGGGAGCAGTGTTATTCCGGGGAAAAATAGGATTGCTCCCAAGCTGGCACCTGATACAGCCAGAAAAACCACTTCAAGGAGGCACAATGGGAAAATTATTTTTGCCAGGCTGTTGGCAATCATCTGTTCTCGTGAGTTAACCAGGGAATTGTGTGTACTTCCTTCATGCGGAGCCGCACGGTAGATCAACCATACACCAGCTATGGTAATTACCATTACCGTCAGCCCTATTGAAATGTTGAACAAATTGCCAGCACTCCCCAGCATCATGGTAACGACGGACATAACGGTCATAATGGCGGCTGCCATTATCAATGAAACATAAGCATCTGTCCAGCTCTTCAATGTCTCCAGACTGCGCTCGTAATAATGGCTGTACTGTTCTGAGGCAATGCTTGCTTCCTTCTCAAGAAATTTTGGCAAGTCTTCGCCGGAGGAAATAGCTGAGGACAAACGGAGCATAAAGGCCTGGATATCCGGGTCTTCGATCGATTCTCCTACTATGCGGCAAGCTCCCGAGTAGTGATGATTGAAAGCCCTTGCCACTACGTTGACGCGTTTAAAATAATGGGTAGTCGTATAAGGCAATCTAGCGGCAAAATGAAAAAGCCCGCGTGGAGATATCCCCGAAGTGGATAGCGCTGCCATATAGCTCAGATGGCAGAAAAAATCCATTTTTAACTTCTGGACGTCTGGGGACCATTTAGCCGTTTTCTCCTTAGGCTTTTTGGGCTTTTCGAATAGACCAAAGGGCATTAGAATAATCCTTCCCTCTGTGCTTTACTCAATACCTCCAGTACTTCATAGAAACCGGTAATCTTTTGTTCCTTATGCAATTTCTCGAGTATTTTGGTTCGCCTGTCGAGTTCTGAATATATCTTCTGTTTTTTCCCGGGAGCAAATCCGAGTTTGGGGGCGATTTTTTGTTCGAGAATAGCACTGGACATATATGCTGTAAAATTGAAAACATCTTTGGATTCATCCCAGTGGAAGGCTTCGATGAATGTAAAGGAATCCAGAGATGAATCGTAATTAACTATTTCAGCAATGCCTGTAACACGCCTGGCCATTTTCCCCGTAGGTAGCTTAACCATGCTGGTTAAGACCACTATATTCAGGTTATCGATATATGTCTTGGGGACAGAAATCGGGCTTCCTGTGATACGCTGAATCAGTTTTTCAACAGATGCCGCATGGAAAGTTGCCATAACGGAATGGCCTGTTTGCATGGCCTGAAATGCGATATTCCCTTCAACACCCCTGATTTCTCCTATAATGATTTCATTTGGTCTCTGCCGCAGGGCGGCTTTAAGCAGGTCGAACATGGTTATGGCTCCGCTTTCTTCCCCCGTTTTGGTAGATTGAACGACTTCCCTTATCCAGTTTTTGTGCGGGACCTGTAATTCCGGAGTATCCTCGATGCTTACTATTTTAGCCATGGGATTAATGAAGGTCGTCAGGGCATTGAGCAGCGTGGTCTTCCCCGAGGCGGTTTCACCGGAAACAAACACGTTCATTCCGTTGCCTATTGCCAGTGAGAGATATGCCAGCATCTGGTAATTCAATGAGCCGAATTCCACCAGTTCGAAAATGGATGTTGGTGTCCCAGGGAATTTACGAATCGTAAAATTAGAACCGCGATAAGACACTTCTTTCCCATAAACGATATTGATACGTGAACCGTCCGGCAGGGCTGCATCGACGATCGGGTTGCGAAATGTTACCGGTTTTTTAATGCGTTCTGCCAGCCACAGGACGTAGTTGTCGAGGTCTTCGCTAGAGTTGAATTGAACCGATGTTTTCAGGCTCTTAAATATCTTATGCTCTATAAAAATAGGCCCCAGTCCCGAACAGCTGATATCTTCGATATAGGGGTCTGCAATGAGCGGCTCCAGCACTCCCAGTCCTATTCTGTCTCGTGATATCAGGTATTTGAGTGAGTTCAGCTCCTCGGCAGATAGTTGAAGTTTACCCTTAATTTTGGCAGGGTTTTGCTTCGCCGGAGTGGCTGTGGGGTATCTGCCGCCAGGTACGGCGACCTTGTCCACGCATTCCAGTATTTTGGATTCTCTCTGTTCGCCAGCAGGGAGTGTGCCGATTTTATTCTTTAAATTTAGTAGCCTTATATCGACCTGGCGTATAAGAGGGGAATAATCATTTAACAGCGGTGGTTCAATGGGTATATAGAAATTACGATAATCATTCGGGTCATAGAGAATATGAATAAAAATATCCTTGCGCCTGGTCGGATAAATAAAATTCGGTCTCTTTTCCATTCCCAGTCGGCGGGGCACTTCCTGACAAAAAACCGGTATGCCTATCTTATCCAGCGGGAGCATGCTGAAGTACTCCAGGAAATGAGGGAATTCTTCGAACAGTTCCTGTATTTCGGGTGCAGCCGCTTGGTAGTAATCGCTATTCAAAAATATATTTATATTATCTATGCTGTTATTTTCGGTTTTAAAAGGTAAAATTACAGTTGCCATATTCTCACTCTCTGATATTATTTTAAAAAATGCCCTCGCTTTGAGCCTTCCCCAGAACTTTTAATAATTCGTAGAAGTCGGTAACCTTTTGCTCTTTGTGTAATTTCTCCAGTATTCTGGCTTTGCGGTCCAGCTCTGTATATACCTTTAATCTCTTGGTTTTTGGGATACCTAACCGTGGTGCTATCTTTTGTTCAAGTATATGGCTTGCCATATGTCCGGGGAAGGAAAATTTGTCCACGTCGGGGTCCCAGCGGAATGTTTCGATGATATCGAATGCATCTATAGTAGGGTCGTAGCCTACAATCTCTCCAATAGATATCACTCTCCGCCCCACTTTGCCGCTGGGCAGCTTAACGGCCGACATAATGATAATCACGTTCAGATTATCGATATATGTTTTGGGGACCGAAATAGGGTCACTTGTAATACGTTGTATCAATTTTTCCACTGATGCAGCGTGAAATGTGGCCATAACCGAATGGCCTGTTTGCATAGCCTGAAAGGCTATGTTGCCTTCTTCGCCTCTGATTTCTCCTACCAGTATCCAGTTGGGTCTTTGCCGCAGGGCGGCTTTTAAAAGGTCGAACATGGTTATATCACATCCTGAGGATTCCGTTTTTGAGGTCTGTACCACTTCCCTGACCCAGTTATCATGAGGAACCTGGAGTTCAGGTGTATCTTCGATTGTAATAACCTTTGAAAGGGGATGGAAGAAGGTGGTTATTGCATTAAGCAGGGTGGTTTTTCCGGAGGCTGTTTCCCCTGCGACAAAAGTATTCATGCCATTACCGATGGTAAGTGCCAGATATGCCAGCATCTGATAGTTTAATGTCCCGGCTTCTACCAGGCTGAATATTGATAAGGGTTTGGCACTGAACTGGCGGATTGTAAAGTTGGAGCCCCTTTTGGATATGTCGTTGCCATACACGATATTGATACGTGCACCGTTGGGGAGCGTAGCGTCACTTATCGGGCTATGCAGCGAAACCTGCTTCCTCGACTGCTCTGCCAGTCTCATTACAAAAGTGTCCAGGTCTTCGATACTTTCGAAAGTAATGGTGCTCTTGAGGCTTTTAAATATCTTATGTTCGATATATATCTGTCCAACCCCCGAACAGCTGATATCTTCAGTGTAAGAATCCAGGATCATTGGCTCGATAGACCCTGTGCCGATTTTATCTCTTAAAAAAATATACTTTATGCCTTCGAGTTCTACAGGGGTTACCTGTGCTTTAACAAATTTATTTTTTGCCTTCTTACTAAATCTCCCTGGTTTCTCAGCTTTGACAGCAATTGGCCTTTTGTGTGTTACCACTTCAGTTACGAGGTCGATATAATGAAGTAGCTGTTCTCCCTTATTTCCATCTTCATCGAATTCCGGCAGGACTTCCCCATGTTCTATGCATATCTTCTCGACTTCGTTTATCTGGCCATCCAGGTCCAGACCGAAAGTAGGTTCGATAGGTATGTAGTTGTGGCGGCTTTCCTTATAATCCGCCAGTATATGTATAAAAACCCGGTCGGATACCGGATATATCACATTCGGCTCCTTGCTATCCCCCAGTTTTCTGGGGAGGGAAGTATAATATTGTGGTAATCCGAATTTGGAAATAGGGAAAAAATGCAGATACCTGAGGAGTGACGGATTTGTTTCACAAACGTCTCTTATGGCTCCTGATATGAAATTACAAATATCACATTCGGGGTCGAAGTAACTGTGCTTCTCGACCTCTGCATCTATCGTAAAGGGTAATATGTTTACCGGCATTCTTGTTCCCTCTGTCACTCAATCTGTCAACTCGTAGTCTAATATAACTTTAATTTTTATGATTCCTGTGTTTAAATTATGTCTTATCCAGGGTATTTTGTGGTTTACAATTCACATGAATCAATGCAGCGGCTATATCATAAAACCCGCTGCAAACTGCATCGGCAACGCCGGATTTGTATCCACTTTCCCAGTCATCAAATCTTATATTGGGGATATACGTACCTGTGGCTTCGTCCTTGACCATTTTGGGATGTGGATTTATCGTCTTTCTCATAACCCCCTCCTTTTAACAGGAAAAGAACAGGCAAATTTAAGCTTTGGCCCTCGACATCGGCATGATTTTCATTCCGATTTCCGGTTCCACATCAAAAGCCAGGATGTTGCCTGTATTTTGAGCGGCGCCCCTTATCTTGGCTACCTCCATGCTTTTTACAAGCTTATCTCCCACTTTTTCGATTGTTAGCCTGATGTGAGCATCACAGATAGAGCGCAAGCGGACCAGAAAATCCTGTTCGAAAGCATAGGTATGGGCAACGTTTATTATAGTTTTGCCCCGGTCGCATAACGTCTTGCAGCGTTCGAAGTAAGCCAGTGTTATTTCTCCACCTACCTGCGAGACGATAGGGGTTAACGAATCTATTATATACAAGTCGTAGCCGGCAGTTTTTTCCATTACTTCCAGCAGTGTGTCAACTGTTTGCTGCGGATTGGTTTTTACCTGTGATGCTTTCAGCATGTAAATCTTGAACCACCCCAGCAGGAGATAATCCAGGATGTACAATCCGAGGCTGTCCATCTGTGTGACCATACTCTTAACAGTATTCTCAGTGGTAAAGAGCACCACTTTAACGTTATCTTTCAAAGAGCCCCAGATTAACTGCTGGCAGAGCACTGATTTGCCTGCATCGGATTGCCCTTCTATCAATACCAGCGAACCGGCAGGGATGCCTCCGCCTATCTTTTTATCGATCTCTCCCTGTCCTGTAGAGATGATTTTTTTGCCTTCTTTTTTTTGTTCTTCAATATCGAAAGTGGATTCCATGTTTGCAACTCCTTTTATACAAACTCTATCCGGGTAATCATGCATTGAGCTGTTACTCCACCCGGAGTAGCAATGGTTATACGAATTGTTTCCCCCACAGAAATCTCCGGATATGTGCTGATTGCTATCATCATATGCTCACCGGGGTTTAGTATTTCAGGGTCGAAGACTTCATCGACCCCGGAGGAGGTAACATATATACCGTTTATTACCCATTCATTATAATCGGGAGTGCTCAGGCTGGTATAATCGATGTAGTTGGTGACACCATCCTCATATTCGGCTATAATGTCCCAATTCTCAAAATCAGTAAGCGATTTTTGCCCTATATTCATTACCTGAAGCAGTAAATTGCCTCCATAGTAATTCGTTGGCAGGTTGACGTCTATAGATGTTTGCAGGGTTTCCTCAAGTTGGTTATTAATATTTTGCCATGCTTCGGATATATCGGCGGCGGACTGCATCGAAGTTACCATCATTGTTACTGTGGTGATGATAAGCAGGGCTACCGAAAACAGTGATATAAGCGCACTTTCCATAATTAACTCACACTGAATGTCAACTGGTCTGTTGTCCCGTTTGGAGTAACCATTTTTAACGAATACTGTCCTGACGACAGGCTGGATTCCAGGGTTATGGTGATTTTTATGGTTACTGTTTGGGACCAGATAGTATCATCCCCCTGAATTTGATATGTCCAGGAGGGGTCTGTGCTGTCATAACTGATATAGGTGTAGTTGTCATTGATTCCCAGGAAGATATCGCTGCCTGCAATATCTTCGATAACGATGGTCCCTACATTTTTAACCCATGCTGTCAGTACAGTTCCGCTGGGGCTGACCTGTATTATCTTTATATCGCTTCTTATCTGATCGCTCAGTTGATTTGAAGCGGAATCTATTGCACTGCTGCTTTCAAGTACGGCAGGATATAGACCATTGAAAATGGCAAGAGACGTTATCACACCGCAAATGATAAGGAGTACAGTGACAATAGCTTTATCCATTCTTCCTCCCCTCGGATGTAGTATACAAACCCTGGTACAGTGTATAGAACAGAACATTATCGGAGTCGTTGTCTTTACCCAAAAGGTGTGCCAATTCTACAAGAGAGGCTATGTAGTCCTGGAAAGCGATTTCTTTCCTGTCTTCGTCTGCATTGACAGTTACAAATTTAACCAGGATTTTCTTTAATTCCGGTTTGAGATATTTCATTGTCTCGGCAATCTCCAGCATCGCTTTCGTTTTTTCCGGACCAAGGCGGGTAACACTTTTCTCCACCCAATCAATGAACCCTGAAATCGTTTCTATAGATATAGATAGCTCGTCTGTTACCTTTTCTTCTTTAACTTTATTTTCTTTTGTATCGACATCTGATTTTTTCCCGTTCCCATTATGCCCATTGCTATTCTCGCTGTTTTCTGTCGGCATCCAGGTGTTTAAGAGAACCTCGGTTTCAGGTCGAGCAGTATCGAGTGGTGTCGGAGGGGCTATTTTTTGAACCACTTCGATAGTTTCAACCATTTCAGAGCTATGATTGTTTCCGTTAAGGCTGCCATTATCCTCGATATCCCCCGAAATGTCTTCAAACGATACGGGTTCTTCCGGTATTATCGCTTCCATTGGCAGCTCTTCAGCGTTATCCGGGGGTGGTGGGGGTGGTGGAAGGTCTACCGGTTTTTCCTGTTCCGGTGTGGCAGCCTGGTTGACATAATTACCGGCTGCGAACGATTGAGGCGTTATAAAGGGGTTTTCACGGTTCAACAGATTTTCTCTGATATCAAGCAAAACCGCCTGAACTTCCTTTTTCAATATCTTTATTTCATCTTCCAGCTGGTTTACTTTGTGACTGACATCCATAGTTATTTCCCCCAATGTTGTTATTAACTGGTACTAAATATCTATTTCGCTAGTTTAAGTATAGAAATTGACGGTATTTAATATAAGGACTATTTGGTCATTATAATTGCCCTAAAAGGCAAAACTTATGGGGTACAAATTGTCTAAATAATAATCAGTGTGCTTATTTTTTATGTTTTCAACGACTGGCGGCTTTTACAAAGCGGGTGCGCTCCCGGCAGTTCTCTTCAATATTATGGATATGGCATCAATAACCGGCTTTTGTATTTAGCCGGCTTTCCCCCTGTTTTATCGGTGGAAGAATCAGCTCGGCTTAACAGTATAACCCGAAGGGCGGAAATCCACGGGCAAGCTCATGATTTCTATTCCTTGCGTCCATTGATATGAAATACTGTATTGCCATGCTCTTTAATTTTGTGGAGCTGAGCTTTCTGCCCATCTCGAAAAAGCGTTCATATTTTGCCTTACTGCTATTACTATGGACATATAAAAATCGCATTAATTAGCTCTTTTGGGTCAAAAATGAATAGCTAAAAAGTCCTTTATATAGTACTTTGGGAACTTCTTGCACCCTTGACACGATGGCATACTTAAAATGTTTGGAACAGATTACGTATAAGGAGGAAAACTGAGATGAACAGCTCGCTTTGAGTTGAATTGTATATGTTTGAATCATATATGTATATCTTTTATCAACCCGGTGAATTAAATGTAAATGAAAATCACCCCCCGAAAAATAAAAAGAAAGGAGAAAGAAATGTTTAACAAATTTGTAAGGGCTTTATCAAACCTTCACAAAGGGCAAAAAGGTATCAGCGGCCTCGAAACGGCTATCATATTGATCGCTTTCGTCACTGTCGCCTCCGTACTTGCATACAGTGTCCTCTCAGCCGGTATCTTTTCAGCCGAAGAAGGGCAGAAGGCGGTCTATGCCGGGCTCGAAGGGGCACAGAGCACCATGGAAGTCAAGGGGTCAGTTCTCGGTCTGAGTGCTGGTGAAACTGAACTGGAGACCGTTCAGGTTGTATTGGGCATGGCAATAGCCGGCAACGCAGTGGATATGGATGCCGTCAGCATCAATTACTGGGATGGAACAAAAAGCTCGACTGATGTCTTCTGGACCTATGCTTTAAGCGACCAGAGCACCGAGCGTGGTTCCTATAATCTTATGGAAGGCGATGAGCTGATGATATTAACCATCAATATCCCTTCTACCGGCGGTACTCCTGTAGCCAATGAGGCTGTCGGTACCGGTGATGGCGCGACAAAATCATTCACTCTGGACCATGACCCGGATGGCGGAGCTATGACAGTTACCGTCGGTGGTGTTAAGGCTACTGCCTATACGGTTGTTGGTGCGACGATTACCTTCGCAACTGCTCCTGCCGAGGATGCTGCTATTGTTGCCAGCTATTCTTACGGCGGCGCCACCGGCGTCGGTGTGTATGAAACCTTTAATTTGCAGATACTTCCACCCAATGGTTCTGCACTCACCATCCAGAGGACTCTGCCTGGCGCTATTTTTGGCGTTATGACTCTTAACTAGTGCATGGGGAAAGGAATAATAAAAAACTGAAGGCAAAGGAAAAGGAAATGCTGGAGAAATTGGTAAGGGCTTTATCAAACCTTCATAAAGGACAAAAAGGTATCAGCGGTCTTGAAACGGCTATCATATTGATTGCTTTCGTCACTGTTGCCTCTGTACTTGCTTACAGTGTTCTCTCAGCCGGTATCTTCTCAGCTGAACAGGGACAGGCTGCGGTTTATGCCGGGCTTGAAGGAGCTCAGAGTACCATGGAAATCAAGGGCTCGGTTCTCGGATTAAGCGCCAGCGGTACTGAACTGAATACTGTCCAATTTGTGGTTGGGATGGCGCTCGCTGGTAATTCAGTAGATATGAATGCGATTATCATCAATTTCTGGGATGATACTATTGCTGCAACCGATGTTGCCTGGACCTATGCCTTGAGTGCACAAAGTACTGAGCGTGGTTCTGCGAATTTGTTGGAAGGTGATGAATTAATGGCAATTACAGTTACCATTCCAGCCGCTGCCACTGTGGCAGCCTATGATACTTTCACGCTTCAGGTGCTTCCACCGAAAGGTGCCGTCTTGACTATTCAGAGGACACTCGGTGGGGCTGTATACAACGTAATGTCTCTTAAATAAAGCAATTCAAAAAATAAAAAGAAAGGGGAGAAAGGAAAAAATGTTCAACAAATTTGTAAAGGTATTAAACAATCTTCACAAAGGGCAAAAGGGTATCAGCGGTCTTGAAACGGCAATCATATTGATTGCTTTCGTCACTGTCGCCTCCGTACTGGCATACAGTGTCCTCTCAGCCGGTATCTTTTCAGCCGAAGAAGGGCA
>CAZJVO010000019.1:0-20039 GCA_964549815.1 uncultured Dehalococcoidales bacterium
CAAGCTGGCAAAGGATAATGCTTTCATGTTCTTCTCCATATGATATTTTAATATCTTTATTATCTCATATCTGGAGACTTTTTCAGAGTTTCTTTAATTATGCAGTCTCTCTATCTTAAAACCTCAATTCTGAGGCTGTAACCTTCTTATCCCCCCGTTATGCACCCCGCCCCCCGATTCTGTATAATATAAATAACTTGCCTCGCTTTCTATGCCCCACAGACAGGTAATAAACAGGGAAAGTTTTGTTAAAAAATGATAAACAGGTTATTAGACAGCATCACCAAGTACGAAGGCACCAAGTTCATGAAGCTGGCAGGGGAGGGGATGGATGACATCTCCCCCGTATCGGATTCAAAATCGCTGGAGGTGCCAGCCATATATGTCCACGTGCCCTTCTGTCGTAAATTATGCCCTTTTTGTTGCTTCAACAGGTATTTGTTCAAAGAAGACCTGGCGAGGGCCTATTTTAAGGCTTTAAAGAAAGAGCTGGATATGTACGCAGAGAAGGGGTTTAACTTTTCGGACGTTTATATTGGCGGCGGAACGCCCACCATACTGATGGACGAACTGCAATCGCTGATTGCGCATTTGAGAAAATTATATGATATCAAGAGGGTATCGGTAGAAACGACGCCTCCGGCCATGACACAGGAGAATATCGATTGGCTCAAGAGCTGCGGCGTCAACCGCGTTTCGGTCGGCATTCAGAGCTTCGACGATAAGGTGCTGGAGGCGATGGGAAGGACGATTGCCAGCGGCGATGAGGCGCGCCAGGCGCTTATCAGATCACAGGGACAATTCGATACCGTCAACTGCGATTTCATCTTCAACTTCCCCTATCAGCCTGTAGAGACATTTGTTTCGGATGTAAAGACATTCAAGGAACTGAAAATCGACCAGGCCACCTTCTACCCCCTGATGCCTTCACCCAGAAAGAAGACCGCTATGGAGAAAAAGTTTGCTAAAGTGGACTTCTCGAGGGAGCCGCAGTTCTACCGTATACTGCTGGATGAGCTGAAGCACGGCGGATATTCCATATCCACTGCCTGGTGCTTTTCGCGCGGCGACCATATGATAGACGAATACATCGTCGATTCGCCGGACTACGTGGGGGCGGGAGCGGGTTCGGTGGGGCTGGTGGGGGGCAATTTCTACGTCAATGCCTTCGCCGTCGAGAATTACATCGGAAAGATAAGCGAGGATAAGTTCCCCATAATCAGATATCGCAACCTGTCAGAGAGAGAGCATATCTACTACTATTTCCTCACCAAGCTCTTCGGAATGCAGGTCAACAAGAAGCAGTTCGAGAAGGACTTCGGCAAAAGCATTGGTTCCAGTCTTTTCACGGAGCTGACGGTAATGAAGCTGGATGGACTGCTTAAAGAGGATGACGAAAATATCTATGTTACCGAGAAGGGAATGTTCTCCGTCAGCATTATGATGCGCAACTTCTTCGCTTCGCTTAACACCCTCAGGGAACACTGCATCAATTACCGGCTTTAAATTGCCCTTCCCCTCGCTGCGTGCGGAGGGGGGAACTGAAGATGTGGGTTAGACCATGTATTTGTTATGTTGAGTTCGTGGTGTTCGAACGAAGTCTCGATAAATCGGGATAGGATTTTAACGGGAATCTTGTTCGAGATACGAACGCCGCTACGGATTCGAGTCCGACATGTCGGGATGGCATCTCAGCTCATCCAGGATACAGGATGAGGCTTATTCTGCGTTCTGTTATTTTTCCTTCTGGCAGCAGGGGCAGAAGCAGGTGCCTCTCTGGTTAATACGGATTCTCTGTATCAGCGTATTGCAGACAGGACATGGCTTGTCTTTGCGATGGGCGACTCTGAACTCCTTATGGGCAGTTCCCGCCTCCCCATCTGGCCTGAAATAGTTGGTAACGCTTGCCCCCTTATTCTTTATCCCCTGTCTCAACACATCCTGTATCGCCTGATGCAGAGACTTGATTTCTTCTTCTGTCAGCGAATCGGCAGGTCTCAATGGGTGTATTCTGGAAGCAAACAGTGCTTCGTCGGCATACATGTTGCCGATGCCGGCAATCAGGCTCTGATTCATGAGTACCGATTTAACCGGGGATTTACGGCTCTTCAGAATTTCCGCCAGCGATTGGGGTGTAAAGTCGTGGCTCAAGGGTTCGATTCCCAGCTTACCGAATACATGCTCACACTCTTTAACCAGATACATCTTCCCAAACTTTCGAGGGTCATTGAAATAGATATTCATATCGTTGTCGAGATGGATAATGGCGCGGGTGTGGGGTGGGGGATTATCTTGCCCCAGCATCAGCGAGCCGCTCATTCCCATATGCAAAATTAGCTTGTATCCGCTGCCGAGGTTGAGGATGAGGTATTTGCCCCGCCTCTCTATCCCTGTTATCTCCTGCCCCCTGACGATACGCTCTAGTTCTTCTTTCGAAGGCTGCTGCAGCGTTCTCTCCCACAGGAGCTTAATGCTCTTTATCCTGTGCCCTATAACATTTGGCGCCAGTTCGGTCTTTATCGTCTCGACCTCAGGAAGTTCTGGCATTCGATTTCCCCTTGTTTATTTTTTGATATAGCATTATAGCAGGAATCAGTATAAGCGTGCCGATTATCAGGCTGGATATGATATCGCTCAGCCAGTGTGCCTGTAAATACAGGCGGGAAAAACACATCGCTATTATCGATAATATCGCCGCAAGCTGGCACAGTATGCGCCCGGTCTGGTTTTTTATAATCAGCGGGAGGAAATAGATTAATAATCCCATTAAAATAAAGGTGAAAATCGTATGTCCGCTGGGGAAGCTGGTTGCCGCCGAATCAGGTAAAGGCCTCGGCCTCCTGATAGTGAGCTTCAAGATATAACTTATGCATACCCCGATATACGGTGCGGCTATTATAAAAAGCGACTCGTTTTTTCTCCTCATTAGCCAGAATATCAGGCCGAACAGCAGACTGGCTATCAGGCAATAAGGGAAAGCCCCCAGATTGGAGATAAAGGTCATCGATGAGTCGAGGGAATCCGAATGCACATTGCCAAACCACTCATTGACCGCCGAATCTCCGGGGAAATCCATTCCTGCCCATACAGCGATAACGATGAACACCAGCAGGAACAACAGCATTCCATAAGCGATGCGGTAGATGCTCAAGGATTACTCCATCTCCCCCCAGTTCTTGCCGATCTTGGTTTCCACCTTTAGTGGTACGCTGAGTTCGATGGCTTTGGACATTATCTCGGCTGCCAGTTTGCGCATGGTATCGGTTTCCTCTTCGGGAACTTCGAAGATAAGCTCGTCGTGTACCTGTAAAAGCATCGAGCTTTTCAGGTTGAGCCTCGCCATCTCTTTATCCAGCTTGACCATGGCTACTTTGATGATATCGGCAGAAGTCCCCTGGACGGGCATGTTGATTGCCATACGTTCAGCCGCCTCACGCAGGTTGCGATTGCTGGAGTTTATCTCAGGGATGGCTCTTCTCCTGCCCAGTATAGTTTGTACATAACCCAGTTCACGTGCCTTTTTCTTGGTCGATTCCATATATTCTTTGACGCGGGGGTACTTCTCAAAATATGAGGCTATGAATTTCTCTGCTTCCTCACGGCTGAACTCGGTGGCCTGTTCCAGCCCGTATCCGCTCATGCCATATATAACGCCGAAGTTAACGGTCTTTGCCAGGCGCCGCATATCCGGGGTAACCCTTTCTTTATCAACTCCGAAGAGACGCATGGCGGTATCGGCATGAATGTCACCATCGCGATGGAAGGTCTCTAAAAGCAAGGGGTCCTGTGAAAGGTGAGCCAGCACTCTCAGGTCTATCTGAGAATAATCTGCCGACAGCAGTTGGTAGCCTGGGGGGGCGATGAATGCCTGGCGTATTTCCTTCCCCAGTTCTCCGCGAACGGGGATATTTTGTAGATTGGGTTCACTGGAAGACAGCCTGCCGGTGGTAGTTTTCGTCTGGTTGAAGCTGGTGTGTACCCGCCCTGTTTTGGGATTGACCAGCCCTGGCAGTGCATCGATGTAGGTCGATTTCAGCTTGGTCAACTGGCGATATTCGATAATCGGGTCTATGATTGATGCATGGCTTTCGCGCAGTTCCTCCAGTATAGAGGCATCGGTGGAGTAGCCGCTCCTGGTCTTGCGAGCTGCTGGCAGTTTGAGCTCCTGGAACAGCACCTGCCCCAGTTGTTTGGTCGAGTTGATATTGAAACGGTGTCCCACCTTTTCGTAAATCTCATTTTCCAGCTCCATCAATCTCTTTCCCAGTCTCCCAGACATCTCTTTGAGCAGATTGACATCCAGCGCAATCCCTTTCCTTTCCATCTTCATCAGAATCGGTACCAGCGGCATTTCGACGTCAGTGAAGAGCTGCCACAGTCCCTGTTCTTTTAATTCTGTACTCAATATCTTATCCAGCCTACCGGTGTTGTCGGCACTGGTGCAGGCATACTTGCTGGCGGCGGATACCTCTACCTGCGATATATTGATTTGATTCTTGCCGGAGCCGAGAAGCTCGGTGATATCCATCATCTCGATGCCCAGGCGGTTGAAAACCAGTGCTTTCAGGCTCAGGGATTTCTCTCCCAGAAGATAGGCGGCGACCATGGTATCTGATGCCAGGCTGTTTACCACTGTGCCGTATTCCGCCAGCACCGACATATCGAACTTGGCATCGTGGGCAATCTTTTTAAGCCCGTTATCTTCAAAGAGCGGTTTGAGCTTTTGAAGGACCTGCTCGAGCGGGAGCTGCTGGACCTGTTCCCAGCCGATATGCCCGGTGGGTATATAACAGGCTTCACCAGGAGCGGGAGAGAAGGAGATGCCTGTGAGCTGTGCGTTAAGGGCATCCGTGCCGGTCGCCTGGGTATCGAAGGCAAAAGAGCCTTTTTCACGAAGCCTGTTTACCAATTTTTCCAGTGTCTCGACGGTACATATCGTGCTGTATTGAATCTCGGCCTTTTCAGGCGCATCGAAATTGAACTGGGGGCATTCGACCTTCTCTGTCGTTTTATTTTCTGTGCCGGGGAGCCTCGATAGCAGCTTGGAAAAATCAAATTTATGGAAGAATTCCACCGCCTTGTTTCGGTTGTAGTTATTTACACTACAGATATCGAGGTTGAGCTCCAGAGGCATATCTGTGGCTATGGTGGCGAGCGTCTTGCACTTGCGTGCTAATTCCTCGTTTTGCTGCAGCTTCTCCCGTAGTTTAACGGGTGTTACTTCGTCTATATGTTTGTAAATATCATCAATGCTGCCGAAGGTTTGAATCAGTTTAACGGCGGTCTTTTCTCCGATGCCGTTTACCCCCGGGATATTATCGGATTTATCCCCCACCAGCGCTTTCAGGTCGGGGATATATTCGGGGGGCACGCCGTATTTCTCATTAACGGTTCCCCTGTCATACAGGATGGTATCGCCGAAAGAGCTTTGTGGTTTGGGATACAGCACCTTGACCTGTGGAGACACCAGCTGCATGGCATCGGCATCGCCGGTTACGATAATGCTTTCAATTCCCTTTTCCGCTGCCTTTTTGCTGAGCGTGCCGATGACGTCATCCGCTTCGTATCCGTCCATCTCGAATATGGGGAGGTTGAAGGCTTCGGCGAGTTCTCTGGCTCTTGCAAGCTGGCTGACCAGGTCGTCCGGTGTTACAGGGCGATTGGCTTTGTAGCCCTCGAACATATCCTTGCGGAAGGTGGGAGCCTTGCGGTCGAAGGCGATGGCATAGTAATCCGGTTTCAGCTCGCCCAGTATCCGCAGCAGCATATTGGCAAATCCGTATACGGCATGTATCGGCTCGCCGGTTTTCTTAACGGTCAGGGGCGGCATGGCATGATAGGCGCGATGCACCAGGGCATTGCCATCTATAAGCAATATCTTCTTTTCCATACCCCTATTATAACAGAGTGGGGGGAGAACGCTATCTTTTAGTAAAACTGCTGATTTGCATTTATTGGCGTAATTGTATTACTAATAATATACTTGCAAGGGTATTTATATCCGTATCACACTCTTGGGCTAGCTTATCCAACTTGCCGATGTATTTATCGGAAAGGGATAATGTAATCTGGTTTGTTGTTTGCGATTGAGTTACTGGCTGTCCTAGTTGTGCTATCGCTTTGCCATTAATTATATTGAGTAGCTTGGCTCGTTCTTTTTCTTGTGAAATGTCACAGAGAAATAGTTTCAGATTTTCTGATAGTTTAGTATATGCTTCGATTTTTTTTCCCCCATCTTCTTTGTTTCCATTTGGCCATTTTTTTAAAAATTCATTCCATTTGCCTTTTCCCTGAAATAACCGCATAAATAAACTTTCCCTTGCTTTATAACTAATACCATATTTAGCAAGGGATTTTATGTATTCGGCTTCTTTTGCAAATCCGTTTTCATTAGCAAATTCTTCAGCTTCTTTTAAAGGAAGCCTTTTTTTATTACTCGTTGTCTCTTCCTCTGAATCTATATCACTTCCGTTTTCTTCACTGTTCATTGATTTTCTCCTTTTATTGTTTTGACTTTTATTCTCCATATAATTCCAAATGGCACCATCAAGGTCTAAAGGCCTTTTATTCAACTCTTTAGCGGCTAATTGAACAATAGTCCTCAATTCTTTATATTTATATAAACTTGTTTTAATACCAGCTTCTGTTAAAAATTCTTTAACAAGAGAATCTACTTTAACTGCATCTGGTAAGCGTACTAAAACACGATAATAGTCGGCAGTTGCATCTCCAATTTTAGGTATACCTGCCTTATTTATTTCGGTACCTTTAGTTACTAATCTATCTCTATTTTTTTCTTTTTCTAACCATTCGTATAATTCATCAAAAGTGTTGATTTGTTCATTTTTAAAGAATTCGACAGTTTTAATAAATCTACCTTGTACATCTTCGCCTTTCCAATTTAAAAATTCCTTTACTTCTTTTGCCTTTATAATCAAGGATAATTCAGAGATATTGTTAGCTTTAGGGTAGTTAGTAATAATACGGTCAATACGTGGGGAAACAAGAATTTTCCATTTATGACCAACTTGTAAAACCGCGTCAGCTATTATTGCTCCAACGTGTTTACTGGATGGCGGTCTTTGTTCAATCGCTAGTTCAATAGAGTTAATATAATCGACTAACTTTTTAACTTCATTATCTAGTGTCATTTACTCTCTTTCCTATTTTGATTTAACGCTCTCCTTCACTTCTATCTTTCATTAAAGCTAAAGGCAACAGCCCTATCGGAGTTATAATACCGAGAAACATCCATGCCCAGTGCCTGTTCTTTAACTTTGCCCACAGATAGCATCCGTACAAAGATAATCCCAATCCTAAAACGGATAAAATCAAATGCAACGGAAATATCCCCAATCCTAACGAAGTACAATAATTCGCCGATGCTGTTGCAAACCACCAGATTAACCACCCAAAAAACACTGATAATGTCCTTGCTGTCGTTCCCATTTTCACCTCCTTTTTGTTAGTGTTAGTTGCTTCCATTAACACTTTTCGGACATTATCACTTATTCCTGCGACACCCCTGTGTCAAAAACTCTATACCTCCTGATAAACTTTTTGCATCTTTTGCAGCGTGTCGATTACCTTTTTGCGGATTTCCAGTGGCTCAAGCACTTCTACTTTTTCTCCCCACCCCAAAATCCATGAATAAAACTCCTGTGTATCGGTAATATTTAGCGTCATTATCATTGAGCCGTCGGCTTGTTTTTCCAAAATCTGAGAGGGATGCCAGATGGTTTCTTCCAAGATTTTCATAATAGTGGTGTTTCTAATCCTGAGTTTTATTGTTTTTACTTCTCCGCCAGTGATGATTCCCCAAGATGCCCCGAAAAATTTATTAGCATCGAAATCATCTCGAACCTTATAGTGTTCATCCGTAAGTTCTGCTGATTTTATGCGTTCTAACTTAAAGGTGCGCACAGCATCCTTCAAGTGGCAATATCCGATAACATAACAGGCATGACCCGGCGCTGCCGGTTCGATAAAATACGTATCGATTATGCGTTCATTCAGCTCTCCAGCCGCCAGCGATTGATAGGATATCTTCAGTTGACGCTGTGAAATCCATGCTTCGGCTATAGTGGATAGAATTTTCTGTAGTTTGTCATCTCTGGGGAGTGTGTGCATCCAGTCCATTGTTTTATTGACCTGTTCGGAAAGGGCCGGCGGTAAAATTCCATTCAGTTTTGTGAAGGTGGTCTCTATATTAGGGTTGTAGCGGTGTGAATAATTCAACATCAGGCGTGCTGCCAAAAATATACTCAGTGCTTCAGCAGAGAGAAATCGTATCGGCGGCAGCAAATGACCTTTGGCTATTTGCCATTTGTTCCCGTTATTGAATACAGGGATTTTCAGTTCGGTTCCGAGCGATGTCAAATCCCTGTAAATTGTCCTTACATCGACATCGAATTTAGCAGCCAGTTCTTTGGCAGTAAAGCCGGCAGGATTGTTGGCTAAAAAAATCCATATCATGTTAATTCTTTCGGTTTTGGGGAGCCTGTCGCTCACATAAACCTCCTGTATGTCTGACGAAATTATATCACTAACGGAATTTCTGCAACATATATTTTTAATAAAATTATAAGTTTATTTATGGAGCGATTTTGACAGGGCGCTGTCACAGTATGCTTTTAAAATATGTCCAAAAGATATAAATAAGGGGGAAAGCAATGAATGATTCGAGTATCAATGAGTTTTACGAGGAAATACTTGAGGAAGAAATAGATAAATATAATGAAAAACAAAAACCGGAATGCATATATGCCAATTAATTTAATCAGTATTATAAACTCGACGTTTAATCGGGATTACTTCGTATGGTAATTTTAGGGTCTTCTTTAAATACCTGCATATCCCATTTTCTTCTTCTATGAAGCGCTTTCAAACGGGCTACGAAAACATCTTTATTCAATGCTTTCGCTATGTAATCGTTAGCGCCTGCATCGAAAGCGCGTACCAGTGTTTCTATTTTCTTATCGTTGGATACGACAACAATCGGGACTTCAGAATTGCAGCGTATTACCTCTATCACCTTAAAGCAGGAGTCATCGGCCAGGTCCATGCCCATTATAATTATATCCGCGCAGGTGCCGTTTTTAACTGCCTCCACACATTGCTTACCGGAATCGGTAGTCGCTAATTTCCAATCCGGCTGGCTGATGCTCAGGATATGGAAAATATATTCAGTTAATTCTTTATTGCTGCTGGCAATCAATATTTTCATGGCTTTATTCGCCTGTAATTTATAAAAAAATAACACAACGGTATATTTTTGTCAATATACCGTTTTAATCAATTTTAATTATCGGTTTATTATCAGATGAAGAATGGGGAAGTCCTTTTAGCATCTCCTGTCGGCTGTTGTTTCTGGGGCAATACCTGGGTAAACTAAAGCCCTATATATATTGTGTTGCGAATAATACTTCGATGCCGCTACGGATTCGGTCCCGATTTATCGAGACTCATCCCGATTTCATCGGGACTTTAGCAGTATCCGCGCATCCTGAGCCTGACGAAGGACACGAACTCAGCATGACATTTTATTTAGACCTCACCCCTTCAATTCCCCTCTCCGCACGCAGAGAGGGGAAGGATAAGTAAACGTCGTTGCGAGGAGTCCCTCTACACTGTCTTTCTGAGACAAAGACGTATGAATCTCATATAAATCAGAGAGGGACGACGAAGCAATCCCTGCAATACAACATAATTACCCCGCCACAGATTCTTCATTCGTCCCTCACGAATTCAGAATGACAGTATGCTTACTGTCATTGCGAAGCCCCGATTTATCGGGGTGAAGCAATCACTACAATGCCTCTTAAATACCCCACCCCGTCTTCCCCAAATAGCCGTTATGGCTCGATCCCGACAAGTCGGGAACGAAGAATCTATGGGGCGGGGAAATATACGAATTAACCCCTCTTAGATGCTTTGTTCGACCACCACGAACTCAGCATGACAGGCGCGGTTACTGTCATCCTGAAGCCACAAAGGGTGGCTGAAGGATCTATGGGGTGGGGAATAAAAGACGTTTGCCCAGGCGTCGCCGTTATGGTTTCCCGACTTGTCGGGACTCATCCCGATTTCATCGGGACTTTAACAGTATCCGAACATCCTGAGTCACGATAAATCGGGGTCGAAGGGTCAAACGAGCGGAAGCAACCAGGATTAATTAAAACAGCCGCCGGCATATGCCCTTCAGCTATTTCTGATTTCCCGAAAAATGTCCGAGCACAATCTATCATCGAGCCCGGGGGATGTTCTGCGGAAGAGGGTTTCATTCAAGGGGGTTATCGTGATAAAACCTTCTTTCAGGGCATAGATATCTGTATTTTCATTTACACCGTTATTCAGCTGCTGTCGCACCAGCCAGTAGAATTCGCGTTTGCCGTCATGCCCCTCTTGAACGGTATCGATATGGGTTTTATGTGCTTGCGGAACAACCCTGATTCCCCTGACATCGGCAAGTGGGATATCCGGTACATTTATATTTAAAAAGAAATCCCCCGTCAGGCTGTTATCTACGAATTTGCCGGCCAGCAACTTTATAAGGCGTGCGGCATTTTCGCTGTTGCCGTTGTTGAAGTTCAATACGGATATGGCTATGGCAGGAACATCCCGCAAATACCCCTGTAAAGCGGCGCCTACCGTCCCCGATATTAGAACATCGTCCCCGGTATTAAGCCCCAAATTGATTCCCGAAACCACCAGGTCGGGCTTTTTATCCATTACCATTTCCAGCGCAATGATAACGCTGTCGCAGGGAGTACCTTCCACCGAATAGGTTTTCGTTCCTGCTATCAGAGGATTTATTTTTTGCACACGCAGCGGCTGGCGCAAAGTAACCGAGGTGCCGGTAGCGCTCTGTTCCCTGTCCGGGGCGACAACCGTGATTTCGGCGATACCGTTTAACTCTTTAACCAGCGCCCATAAACCGTGGGATTGTATGCCGTCGTCATTCGTAACCAGTATATTCATTTTTATCCTTACCCCGATATTAAAGTTTAGCAGATGTATATCATTACGACAAATGCGGCATCGGGGGAATTATACCCGCCTCTCATCGATAAAACCTGATTTTATATATTCGGCTCAGTATCCTGATAGTAAAGTTGAGTGAGAAAATGTGTTTCTTCGAGTCTGTCCCTCCGACCGGATGTAAGATAAGGGAAGATGATTGCACAGGCACGGGGGTAATATCCTGTTTTCTTTAATCCGCAATTATTGTTATACTTAAGCACGGGAGTTCAACCATGAAAAAGATAACGGATATTTTCGCAGAGAAAGAGAGAACCTTCTCATTCGAGTTCTTCCCCCCGAAAACACAGACAGGCATGGATAAGCTGTATGACGTTGCCGAAGCCTTTAAACTACTGGAACCCGACTGGTATTCGGTAACTTATGGGGCGGGTGGCTCCACCCGGGAGCTGACCACTGAAATCGTAGACCAGTTGCAGAAACGCTTCAAGGTACCGACGATGCATCATTTTTCATGTGTCGGCAACAGCCGTGACGAGCTGGCAGCCAAAATCAGGGAGATGAAAGAGAAAGATATCCGTAACATCTTTGCGTTGCGGGGTGACCCCCCTGTCGGAGCCGATTCGTGGCAGCCGGCGGCCGATGGGTGTGAATACTGCTATCAGCTTATAGAACTTATACGCAGGCACGATGATTTTTTCAGCATCGGCGTCGCCGGATTCCCCGAGGGGCATATCAATTGCCCGAGTAAGGCGCTGGATTCCATTTATTTGAAGAAGAAGATAGACTCCGGCGGCGATTTCGTAATTACCCAGATATTCTTCGATAATCGGGATTACTTTGAATATGTGGAGAGGATAAGGGCAGTGGGGGTCCCCGTCCGCATCATTCCGGGTATTATGGTAATAACCAGTTATCAAAAGCTGCTTTCGTTTTGCAAGGGTTGTGGTGCAACAATTCCGCAAAAAATCCATGACATTTTTGCTCCTCTCGACGGCAATACGGAGGCGACTTACAGGGCAGGGGTGGAATTTACCGTCGCACAATGCAACGAACTGCTCGATAGCGGCGCCCCCGGGCTTCACTTTTTTACCCTGAATAACCTCGACCCCGTAAGAGAAATAATGGGAAAGATAAGACGTTAACCTCATTTAAAATAGAAGCATATCCGTGAAAACCAGCGATTTCGATTATTATCTGCCTCCGGAAATGATTGCTCAGACTCCGGTCGAACCAAGGGACACTTCCCGTTTACTGGTAATCAACCGTAAGGATGCCAGCATAACCCACGTTAACACCTTTTTCAACATCTGCTGGTATCTGAAAGCCGGAGATGTCCTCGTGTTTAATAATAGCCGCGTCATGCCGGCACGCCTCAGCGGAATCAAGCCGGACACCGGCGGAAAGGTAGAGATATTGCTTCTCAGGAGAACCGGAGATGATTCGTGGGAGGCACTGGTAAGGCCGGGGAAAAGGGTAAAAATCGGTACCAGAGTAGAATTATATAATGCGTCTGTACCCCCTATCGAGGATATGCCCCCTGTTGTTGCCGAGGTAGTCGGAGTAAAAGATGAGGGCATCAAGCTGGTCCGCTTTTCCGCTGAAAGCCGCCTCCCTGAGCTAGGAAAAACACCGCTTCCACCCTATATACATACCCCTTTAGCCGACCCTGAGAGGTATCAGACTGTATATGCCGATGCTGATAAAACCGGCAGCGCCGCTGCACCGACGGCAGGGTTGCATTTTACCCCGCAGCTTATCGAGACGCTGGAACGGAATGGCATCAGATGCCTTTTCACCACTCTGCATATCGGCCTCGATACTTTCCGCCCCGTGCAGGGGGAGGATATCAGCCAGCACAAGATGCACCTCGAATACGGCTATATCAGCAGCGAAGTCGCCGATGAGGTATCCCGCGCAAAACTGGAGGGGAGGAGGGTAATCTGTGTGGGAACGACATCCGTCAGGCTTACAGAATACGCAGCAGGAATGAGCAGGAATGCCCCTTTAGACCCGTTCGAGGGCTGGGTGAACCTGTTTATCCTTCCCGGTTATAAATTCCTTATTCCAGATGCCCTGATTACCAATTTCCACCTGCCGAAATCTACATTATTGATGCTGGTAAGTGCCTTCGGTGGGACAGAATTGATAAAGAAAGCCTATCAGGAAGCCATCGAAAAGAATTATCGCTTTTACAGCTTCGGCGATGCTATGTTGATTTTATAAACGGTGAGAAATTTCGCTGTGATGCTGCTTTATACCCAGACCGGGGCCGGAAAAAGAGGCTGAACAGGGAAATAAAACTCAGCGGAATAGCAATAGCGAGAGCCCCGGAAGACCAACCTCGGATAAAAATATAAATGGCAGGTATTGAAAATCAGTTAGATTGGATGTAATATAATTTCAGGGCCAATTATTCAGGGGTTTAAGGGTGGGAGTATGGCATGGGGACTTTCATTGATGTACTGCTGAAAATCGTTAGCATCGTGTTGATGATAGTATTCATCGCATCGGTGGCCTTGCTCATACTAACCTTCCGCAAACCCAAAAAAGTATCCATCCCCTCGCTGCTCATAGCCATTGCTATCAGTCTGATAACCCTTATCATATTTGCATCGCTTACCAGATACAACCCGCCTTTATGGCTCTGGTTTCTGATGGCAATTCTGGGCATCGCTATCGGCTGGTTTTGGGCACGAACCACCAGGGTTTACATCAAAGGTGACCAGGTCTTCAGTCGTAACTCCATCTGGTACCTGGTGGTGTGGGGAGGCATCTTTGTATTAAATCAGCTGATAATCATCATTACCAATCGGCCTCCGGATATTACCATGGCCTTGCTCATAATCAGTACCGCTACCGTCTGGGGGACCAACGGCAATATTATAATGCGCTACTTCCAGGCCAGGGGAAGTCTCCAGCCGCAGGCAGCTACAGCAGGAGTAATATACCCACCCAATGTCCCACCTATGGGTGTAAATGCAGCGCCGGCATCTGCCTTCTGCCCCAACTGCGGCACGCTGCTCAAACCAGGCGCTAACTTCTGCATGAAGTGCGGGAGGAAGCTATGAAATATAAAAGAGCTAACCATTTCCTCTGGGGTTTGCTAGCCTTAGAAGCTGCGTTACTGCTTCTTGTAGCTTGCCTGGTAGCACCAACGCCCCCTGTTTTGGCACAGGATGATGAATCCGCGTTTATGAAAGCCATAGAGAATGCAATGCCGCAACTTTCAGAGCTACCTACGGGATGGAGTTGGGATACATCTGAATACCGGGAAGCGTGGAGTACCACAGAAACTGAAAAACGCTTTGACGCACAGTGGACTGGTAGGAAATATGAACAGGATTTTGACCTTATAAGCTGGATTGGGTGCGATGTGGTGTATGATAATAATGCTGATTGGTGCCCTTCGCCAGAAGCATTCCGCTCTGCTCGTATAACCCCGGGGCTCGAACCCTATGAAGGCCTTCCCGGAGGAGTGATAGAGGTAGGGCTGTCTCATGAATATTATGTATTTTGTGACATTCAATTCTGGAAAAGCCCACATTGCACAGGAACAATCATTGTACATTACTTTAGTGAGACAGCTCCTCTTAGAGAAAAGAGAGAAGAAGCCACAGCCTATGTGATCTCCACCTGTGAGCAAATGGCGCAGCTTATCTGGTCGCGGCTACCAGAAGGCGAGGTAGAACCTGGCACTGGAACCGCTACTCTACCACCAGTAACAACAGGCTCGTCAACTGGGCAAATACCCCCAGTCACGACAGGTACACCCGCCGTGCCACCAGGCGGTGAAGAGGAGGGTCAGATTCCCGATACTGCCTTACCCATTGCCACCGGTGCAGCGGCAGGGCTGGCAGCGCTGTGTGCCCTGGCTACGACTTTAGCACAGGGGATACCTCCGGGAGAAGCCATCTCCGAGCTGGCAGGGCTGTTCCGGGGCAAGATACCACAGGCTGAGGACATCGAATACCAGCAGGCGTTGGAGGATTTACGTACCGAGAGGGCGAAGTACGAATACAGCAGTGCCGATTATAGCGGCGACCAGACGGCTAAAGTAAAAGCTGAGATGGCAGCCGAAACCGCCGGCACCATCACCGACTTCGATAAAATGAGGCTGAAACTCTGGATAGCCGATAAAGCTCCCTCGGACCAGGCTTATGATGATATGATGAAGCTGGTGGATAAAATGACCCTGAAGACCGGGGATGGTAAAGTCATCGGAGATGTAGATGAGATATGCAAAGCCCTGGGACAGGAGCTCCAGAGAACGGAGCAGCCCCACTTGACCTACATTGAGGAATATGCCTTGAGGGACGAGGTGATGGAGGAGTCACCCGTGTTGGGACATGAAAGAGAGATATACTCAGATGGTACTGGAACTATCGAAGCCATTGCTGATATCAAGAAAATCGAGGAGACAACTCACAAGGTTACCAAGGGGGCTGATACTATCGGCAAGATAAGCGACGGCATAAAGTATGTTGAGGGCTATGTAGCAGCCGGAAACAGCACTGCTATGGCTATAACCAAGGCGGTAACCCAGGAGGGTGTCAAAATGTTCGTTACCAACAATCCTATTATCAGTCTGGGCGACACCACCCTCAAATATATTGGGCAGGCTACCATCGGCAAAGACATAAGCCCTTCGAAAGGGACGGAAATTATCATCAATAAAGCATTTGATTCCATTACCGGCGAGCTTGATAAAAAACCGATTGAGGCTCTTGATTTCGGCAGCTCCGAAATCCAAAAAATGGTGTGTACCAGCCAGATAAAGGGACTTCAGGAGCGTATGCATAATCCGAACCTAACGGCGAGTGAGCGTGGGGAATTATCAAAATTACTGGAGCAACTGCAAACTAAGCAGCAAGAGATGTAAGGAGCGAGTTATGCTGTGTCCAGGGTGTAAAATAGAATATCGGGACGGAGATATTTTCTGCCCCGGCTGCGGCCTCGACCTGAGAATAGCGGCCTCAATCTGTCCGGTCTGCGGGGCTCAACTTAAGGCTGATGATAAATTCTGTCCAAACTGCGGCAGCAAAGTGGGGGTATCGGCGAGCAAAGAGGCGCAGGTAGCAGCCAGGCCAGCTGGTGCCGAAGAGGCGGGAACAGTATTGACCCGCGAGTTCATTCAGCAGATTGCCGATAGCTTTGAATGCAACTACCTGTCACCACTCTCATCACTTTGCCATGGAAAGAAAAAAGAGAGGGTCGGGGAAAGCCCCATTGATGAAGCACTGCTTCAGGTAATTCTGAAACCGGAGAAGGCATTCTATCTCACTGCCATGACCAGAGAGAAATCCTCTCAAAAGGGTTTGCTTATAAAGAACGGTGCCTGCTACCGCTGGGTAGATGAGGATGGGAGAGTGGTTATTACCCGTGAAGAGAGCTCGCGGAAATTTCTTGATAGCATTCGTAACGATGTAACCCGGAACATTACCGAAGCTGAATCATCCCTGTTAATGCTGAAACGCGAGCAGCTAGACATCCTCAAAGGCGTATATTCTCTTTGCCATGCGCTGACTGAAATGAAGGTGGTGCCGGCTTTCACTAATATGGACCAGCTAAAGTCACTTCTTGGCAGCAGCGAGGAAATAATCGAGCAGGTCAGGGAGTTGTCGCGGCAGGGCTTAATCAGGCTTATCGGTTATGATAACCCGATTATTACCATTGAAGCCAGGGGAGAAGAAATCGCCGGAGCGCTGGTGGATTATGATGTCTATTACACCATCCAGGTGCTGACTGAAGGTGTAGATGCGTACCCCTCTTTCCATCTGCTGGCAAGAGGCAGCAGGCTCTATATGGTCACCAACCCCAATAATGGGGAGGATATTATCTTCAGGACGCTCGATGCTTCCGGTTTCAGGTCTCTAATCGACTGGGCCTGGCTGGCTGACCTTGCCCCTGAAAATACTGCCCCGGGTATGGAAAGCGCCGAAAAAACTGCGGCTGCTGCCGTAACAGGTGATATCTCCTGCAGCCAATGCGGAGGGATGGTTCGCAGCGACGCTGCCTTCTGCCCCAACTGCGGCGCAAAGCTGTGAAACTTCTGATATCAGGAGAAGCGAGGTGAGTTAAATGGCAGCTTTAGAAAAATTGTGCGAAAATCTCAACGAGCTGGGGATAAGTGCCACTTTCCAAACGGCTAAATCAGGCTTTCTGGAAGCACTTAACCCTTTTGATAATACCAGAAGCATGGGCAAAATCGTCCTGCAGAACAGAAATATCGACAGCATCGATGTGGAAGGGATTTATGAAAACGCAAGCCAATCCGGCCCTGCGGGCACCAGAAATGTCTTACGGCTTGCCGGCGTTAATGTCGATTATATTCTGAAGGGGAATTTTCAGGGCAAAAAAGATGTGCTCAATGCCAGGCTGAATATCAAAAGAAAGGGCTTTCTGCATCCCAAAGTAGTAGAGATGTATTGGGGAGGGACTGCGCTTGCATGGGAACTGAACAACGACAAAGAAGTCATCGACCTGCTGTGGCAGAGCATCGGCCAACTATCAGCCAGAGATGTTGAGGTTAAGACTGACGAAAACGCCGGCGAGGTTAAAATACATGTTAGCGATGATAGGCAGGTCTTTCAGGGGCTGCCGCCGCCGTTTCGGATGTATGAAAAAATCGCTGAGCACATCTATACTTTAGCTGGTATATCGCAGCCTGCACAAACATCGCCTCCCTGGCAATCTGCCGCTCCGCAACCGGCAGCGCAAACTACTAAAGTTAAGTATTGCTTCAAATGCGGCAGCAAAATGCTGCAGGATGCCCTGTTCTGCCCCAATTGTGGAACCAGGCAGAATTAATTAGAGATGAACGATATGTGGATGATTGCCGGTTTGCTGATTGGACTCGTCGGATGCGGTGTTGGCATCTATTTTGCCCTGTACGCCGCCGGATTTTTCCAGTACCTCGGCGGTAAGAAAGCCAGCACTTCTGCTATAAATAAGAATGAGCTTATACAACGCCTTCTTGCCCTGAACGACCCCTCCAAACCCTACCATATC
The DNA here is from genome assembly GCA_964549815.1 of uncultured Dehalococcoidales bacterium. GTDB lineage: Bacteria > Chloroflexota > Dehalococcoidia > Dehalococcoidales > UBA5627 > UBA5627. Next base: position 17,992 of record CAZJVO010000019.1, read on the forward strand.
ATCAAGGGTGAAGACACCGACCTTATCGCCGAGTGGAATATAGTAGATGCCGGATGGTATGGCATATTCAGCAAGAACCACCTCAGCGAAAATTATAGAGCCTTGCTGCTTCTTGACGAAGAAAGGCATTCCGTCAGGTGCTACGAAGAGCTGAGGAAGATGAACTGGTCTGCCGGCACCACTGGTTTAGAGCCCAACGTATATTATCAAAAAAACACCTTCGGCGGCAGGATTCTGTATAAAAAGGAGCGGGGCAAGGGGTATGGCATAAATCAGCTGTCACCGATAGAAGCCGGCGAAGTCTATGACTATAATTTCGATATTAATGAAATACGAGGCCCTATCGAGGTAGCAATAAAAGCAAGCGGCTGGGAGTGGGTGCCAGTAACAGGCAGGAAAAATGCCACCTTTAAATCGCCCCTCACAGCAGTGCCGGCTGCCATGGCAGATGATATCTTCTGCAGCCATTGCGGTGGGAATGCCCGCAGCGATGCTGCCTTCTGCCCCAACTGCGGCGCAAAGCTTTAAAGTGATGTAGGATGGATTTAATGGACAAGAGAGGTAGGATGGATTTAATGGACACCAAAGTAAGGTAAAATAAAAGGTATGGAGGTGTCACATTGAAAGGTATTCCAAATGGCAGCTCATACGGGATTTGCTATCGCTTGTTTAAGCAGTTATTTTACGTTCAAACAGTGTGTTTGTTTTATGTCCTGTAGGGGCATTTTGAAGCTAACAAAAATTATGGTTTTAAACGATTATTAGCAATTTATTAGCAAAATTCTAGCTTCAATTTGTGCGTAAGGTGGTAACAGAAAAGGAATCTCCTGACCCATTAAGGGGAGTGTTGACGATGTTAATTATTAAGGCTTATACTAGGGGTATTGAGGCAGTAACAAGACACTATCTGATTGGAAAAAACAAGCTCTACTTCAGGGAGAACCTGGACATACTGCGTGAACGCGTAGCGTCGCTAAAAATATAAAAAATATCTCCTATGATAGTAGAAGACGGCTGGAAGTGATGTTTAGTCATGCTAACATAGTAGGGTCTGAGCTTGTCCTATCGAACAAAGGGGGAAGTGCATGGAACTGACCCCTGCTCAATTTGCTCGAGAGTTACCTCAATGGTACCAAATTTATGTAAAAAATAACAATAGCTACTTTCGAGTTGAGGAAATGCTAACGAACAAAGCATCTAAAGTGGGTTATCTTAACATGGCAGACCTTGTAGAGATAACAAAGGTGCTTGGTAATCCTCACAACATAAGAGGCAGAGTACAAAGAGCAAATAGCGAAGCGACTGTAATGGACGCCACCAAGCGTGCAATTTTGAATCTAGACAACCCCGTAGAAGCATACAAAAACATGTGTGGGATAAAGCAATGGGGTTTTACATATAGAACAAAAACCCTGCGCTGCGTTTGTCCACGAAACTATGCTGCGTTGGATAGCAAACTTCGAACGTGTGTAGATAGACGCCACTTCCCATCTAGAATTGAAGGCAAACAATATGCCGAGTTCATTGACTTTCTTAAACGTGTAAGGCAGCAGGTTTCGGAATCTGGACCACGAGACGGAGAATGGTTCGTCGCTGATGTTGAAATGGCACTGTTCCAGTTTGCATGTAACCCGAATAATCGCATCAAGTATACGGAATGAACATTGCAAAGCTTGTTCATGTAATATGCAAAAGCCCATTGTTCTTCCTGTAGTAATGTTTCCATCTTTGCTTTTCCTTGAAATAGGCACTGTCAAACTCCAAGGATAACAACCTAAGAGGATTACTTACCTCAGCCAAGGTAGCTTTCTTCGCAGCGTCTGTTAGCTGGTAATAAACCAGTGAAGGTGCCGGTGAGTAAGAGCCATATAACCCGCTTGGCCCATGGGTGACATTGTTATGTCTAATAATGAGAGTTACCCTGATGCTTATTTTAGCTTCAAAAAATGGTGGGCGGTATCCCGATTCTCTATCGGGATGACCTCCTGTATTTGACTTACCCCTGTGCTACATGGTGGGCGGTATCCCGATTCTATCGGGATGACCTT
>CAZJVO010000020.1:0-19923 GCA_964549815.1 uncultured Dehalococcoidales bacterium
TCTGCCCTTATCTGCAATTGTTTGGCGGCTGCCTGTCGGCTGTCGTAGACGCCATATTTCTCCCTTTCCTCTATTGAATAGGCAACAGATTCGAGAATAAGCTCTATCAATTCATCACGGCTCAGGGAATTCGTCTCGTGATTCAACCACTGGTGCCAGGAGGGCATGGAAAGCGCATTTATATATTCTTCCAGGTTATCGAAGAGCAGTTTATATCCGTATTTATCCGGATTGTCAAAGGCCAACGACCCCGGCTCCAGAATAATCGGCCCCACGATGGGACCGCCCATGCCCCTCTCAATCCCGCCGAAAATGTGTCTGGCAATACCAATCTGGTCAAGCATGCACAGCCTGTCCCACAATTCCCTGGTTGCTTTAAACGTTTCTCTGGTTTCCCCCGAAAGTCCAACCGAGAAAAAGAAAGAAACCGGGATATGATATTTGTGGCAGACTTTTACCGTATCGATAATCTCTTCATTGGAGTAACATCTCCCCTGCATCTTCCTTACCCCTGCATCTCCCGATTCGGGACACATATAAAGTATTACCGGTTTGCCGATGCTGGCTATTTCCCTGGCATACTCTTCATCCACAGGTGAAAATATATCCAGAGACAATCTGTCTATTTTTAGATTCTCCCTCTCCGCACGCAGCGCCGCAAATAATTCATGCCAGTATTTCTCGCCCCCCATCCGTGCATCCTGGTAGAGGTTTATCAGGCTGATACCCTGAGCATTGAAGCTCTTTATATCCTCTATTATCTTTTGTGGACTCCTGACAGAGGGTTTACTCATGCCGAAATATTTCCGGTAGTTGTACGCTGAGCCGCCACAGGTAGTGCAGTTATAAATGCAGCCGCGGCAGGTAACCAGGCTACCGAAGGCTTCTTCCCCTGCGGGGAAGATGGATGTCTTCGGCTCGATAAGGTCGAATCGAGTGTATTCGAATTCATCCAGGTCGGTGCTGGCTGGCATCAACGGCATGATGTAGAGATCGCCTCCTTCCGTGCGGCAGGTCACATTGGGAGTATGGGGGACGCCTTTCGATTTTTTGAATTCGCTGGCAAACTCCAGCAGTGCCTTCTCTCCCTCCCCCCTGATAATGGCATCGATAAAATCGTATTTCCTTATAATTTCTTCATGGAAGTAGGTGGCAGTCAATCCACCCAGCACCACCAGCGAATCCGGATGCAACCTCTTGCACAGGCGGGCGATTTCAATAGCACCCTGTGCGTGGTGATGCCAGTGCAGATCTATAGCATATATGCCTGCTGTCAGGTTCTTCAGGTGTTTTTCAACATCGAAATCACGGCTACCCACCATCCGGTCGGCAATATTATCGATAATAACCCTTACCCCGTGTCGGTCCAGGTAGTTGGCAACACATATCATACCAATCGGCACCTTGATGAACTGCACTTTCTCTACCGAAGGCCCCAGGGGCCCCGGGAAAATAGCCCGCTTTCTGAAATCGTATAACGTTGGGGGGTGTATCAGCACCACATCATAATTCATCTTTCATCTAAGCCCCTCTTTAATATATACTGCTTTTTCCTGTGCTGCTACTCTGACTGTATTCAATACCAGCTTCGAGCTCAAAGTCGCTCCGGATATTCTATCCACTTCTCCCCCCACATGCCTGAAATAGGCATCTTCCACCCTCAATCCTTCAAACTGTTTGAAATAGTCTTTGTTGACCAGCATCCTCCAATAGACATCGGTTTCCGAATGAGATACCACATAGATATCTTCAATGGTTTCGGCATCCTTCAGTCCCACCAGGATGACTATGGGTCCGGCAACTTTAGACAATCCTTCTCCAGCGGGAACGGTTTCTCCCATCCCTTCTGCGTAGAATAGATAACCAATATGATTTCTGCCACTGTCATATACAACATATATCTCTGATGGTTCATCGTAGCGATAATAGGCGGCTGCGTCAAATACACATCGAATGGCCTCCAGTGTCTCTGGCTCGCTTTCCAGCACCAGCGTCTCCTGGCAGCCAGCCATAAATGGCATACTGAGACCGATTAGCGCTATTAAAACCATCGAGGATAACTTTTCACTCTTCATAGCTTATACAGCCTGACTGTTTATTTTTTAGCTCTGGTTGATATACTTTCGGGAACCATGGCTCCCGGTAATATTCTTCTTTAGTAATAATTATAACCTTTTACATATCATCCGACACCGGAACCATCTTGCTCAATGCCTCGTCCAGTTCCTTCTTGAATGAACTGAGGGTTTCCAGTCTCTCTTCTTCATCTTCAATGTCCATCGCCTGGTCTACAATGTCCATCACCATCTTGTTGATGGTGACAGAGCGCAGCTTCCGTGAGCTTGCTTCATGCCCGTTGAACAATCCGAATTTCTCCCTTAGATTGATCGAATATTCTATGGAATCTATTATCAATTTTGCTATCGATTCCCTGTTTAAATATTTCGTTTCATAGGATATCCATTGATGCCACGATAGAAGTGACATCCCCTCTATATATTCCTGCAGGTTGCTAAACCTCAGACGGTATCCGTAATTTGCTGGATAATCAAACGCCGGTGAACCAGGGTCAAGCAGTATCATGGGGCCAAAGGCATGGTGAATCGGCGATTTCCCTTTGCCATTATCGTTCATCATGCATATCTGTTCCCAGACCTTCCAGGTCTCTTTAACCGTCTTCGGTGTATCGTCACCCAGTGCAATCATCGAGAATACCCCTATAGGAATATTATATTTCTTACATAATCTGAGCGTATTGAACAGCTCTTCATTGTCGTACTTACGCCCCTGGGCTTTCCTGACACTGTTACAGCACGATTCTGGCGATATCGACAGCACTATCGGTACTCCGGTATTTGCCATCTGCCGAATGTATTCTTCATCTGCTGGGCCGAAAAGCTCCATCGATATCTGCATGGATTCGATCTTATTGCTGCGCAATGTGGAGAACAGCTTCGTCCAGTATTCTTTGCCGCCCATTCGGGAGTCCTGGAACAGGAAGATGCGTTGTATTCCCTGCTTGCTTAGCTTATCGATGTCGCCTGCTATCTTCTCCGGGCTTCGAAATGCTGGTTTCTCCCTCTTTAAATAGGTCTTATAACTGTATCTTGAGCCGCCACAGGTGGCACAATTATAGGAGCAGCCACGGCAAATGGGGATGAACCAGCGTGCCGACCTGTCTTCAGGGTAGATTATTTTCTTCGGCTCTATCAAATCCAGCCGCGTGTATTCGTATTCGTCCAGAGTTTCTGAAGGCTCCATCATCTCATTGACGCTAACCTTACCTTCCCGACTACGGAAGGTAAGGTTAGGTACTTTATCCAGCTTCTCATTCTGTTCCAACACCTTCATCAGCTCGAGAAAGGGCTTCTCGGCTTCTCCACGAATCACTGCATCTATAAACTCGTACTTCTGTATTATCTCTTCACTGAAAACAGTGGATGTCAATCCCCCCGCCACTACCATCGCTTCCGGGTGCAGCCTCTTACATAGCCGCGCCAGCTCGATTGCCCCCTGTGAATGCACACACCAGTGCAGTCCGATGCCTATAACCCTCGCCGAGAGAGATTTTATATGCTCCTCTACATCAAACCCTTCTACAGTTACCATTCTCTCGCCCAGGTTATCCACTATTACCCGGTAGCCGTTCCTGTCAAGGTATTCGGCTATGCTTAGCATCCCCACCGGGGGTATCATAAACTGGTCTCCGCTCTCGCTTACCGTATATGCTATCGGGCCCGGGAATATGACCCTCTGGCGAAAATCATATATCGCTGGCGGATGTAACAGGATGGCATCGTAATTCATTATCTATCCTTATATATGCGATTTCGAGGGTCGCCTCCGTCAACACAAAAAACCACCTTTACGGGAGACTGCCCTCTCTTATCTGTATTCTAGAATTTCAATTGGTGCTGTTAATTATGCTGGCTTGCTGCCGATAATTTTATTCTTCAGTAGTGCCACGGCAACCAGCAAAGGGCCTACCGCACAGGCAAGCCAGAAACCTATTTGAAGGCTTGCGGTAGCATCGAGTACAATGTGCCACATGGCAAATTGGCCAAGGTCAATCCCAACCTTAGCTCCCAGGAAGGGCAGCCCCATTGCTTCATTGCGCACCTTTACCATAACCACGGCGGCAATTACGACTATTATATACGAAATGCCGACTATGAGTATCAGCCATCTGGACAGATTGATTGTCCTGCCGAATACCTTTATATTCTTATTCCTTAAAAAGGCCCCTACCAGAAGTGCTGCCAGGGCTAATCCCAGGTAAACATACATTGCTGGCGTAAACCAGGCTGGCATTGCTACTTCCTTTCCACCCTCGGGCATCAGTTTGAAGTAGCCCTCGAGGCCGCCACCGTCGAGCCCATAGGGATAAACCGTAACATCATGTATACCGGCAGCGCTGGATTCAACATGGCAAACCCACCACGGCTGAAAGAACGTGAAGGCTAACAATCCGGCAAGAATAATTACCAGCCCACTGAATAGCCAAACCCTTGCTTTGTTCATTCTAAATCTTTCCTTCCTTCGTTTTCTCTACTTATATATTATCAAAGGGGGTGGAGTTTAATTCACCACACCCCCTTTGATAACCTTATAACGCTAAGTTATTAAGTTAGCGCTATATCTCCCAGGTTTACATCGGCATCTGTTGTATTAATACCGCTGATGGTCTTGGTTTTGCCATTAGCAGATATCGTTACAGTGAAGGTGCCCTGTCCCAATTTATCGAACCAGAAATCACCCCAGCCATTGGTGGTGATACTGCCGCTGCCTGAACCGCTGAGGGTGCAGGTAGCGCCGGTGACCACTTCTTCGGTGGACGGGTCGTAAACCGTTCCGGCGATAAATCTTTTCGGCAGACTCAGGTAATGAACCCTGGTAGTCAGGCCATATTCGGGATTGAGTGTTTCGGTTCCGGTAAGGTCTAACGCTGATTCTTCTCCGAACAGAATGGCTTCCGTCGGACAGTTATCGGCACATCTGGGACCATAGGTCCAGCCGGCCCTATCCAGCAGGTGGGCACAGCCGGTGCATTTCTGCGCCTGTGAAATAGCCCGGTTGTAGTAGATGCAGCCATACGGACAGGCATCGACACAGAGATAGCAGCCGCTGCACTTCTGGGGGTCGATCCAGACCAGTCCATCACTCCTGGTGGAAATAGCATCCACCGGGCAGGCGGTGATGCACGGTGCATTTACGCAGTGCTGGCAGGGTACGAAGACATAGTCCGTACGGACAACCGAAGACTGCCTTGCTTTCTGGCTTCCGGGAATTAATCCACCGACGGTACCGCGTTCGTAATCTACCAGTTTACCCCAGAACTGTCCCCATTCCGGTTGTGGCCTGGCATAGGGCATCCAGTCATTGGAAACATGCTCGTCTTTACAACCGATTTGGCAGCAATAGCACCCATGGCATCTGTCTACATTTATACGAAAAGCTTTCATTTAATTATATCTCCTCCTTCGAATCAACCCAGCCGCTGAAGAGTACACCATAAGCCGGGTCATAATCTCTGGCAAATGCGTCAGGATATTTCTGTCGCCATTCTTCCATTTCACTCGCTTCGAGTTTTTCAACTTCAACCAGGTAGCCGCTGACGCAGTGGCCGGTGCAGTTCTTGGAGACGGGGTTTCTCGGAGTGATAAGGTTGGGCGAACCGCCTCTGTCGATCCAGATGTTGTTTTCTACATCGGTAGCTATCGGGTCAATGCGTGCGCCATGGTCGATCCTGGCATTGCCGGGGATGACTTTCTCGGTAACATAGGCAATTGCAAGTATGATACCGCGTTCGTTGTAGATTTTTACGATATCGCCGTGCTTGATGCCTCTGGGTTCGCATGTCTCGGGATGCAGCCAGACCGACTCATACTGATAACCGTCATAACCTGTCATCTTGCCGCTGGCAATCTCTCTGAACCAGGGCACATCGTCGAATTGTACATGGAATCTCCATCTCGGATGGTTGTTCTGACAGAGAATCGGATAGGTCTTGCATCTTTCGCCATAGAGGCTTTCGTCATGAGTCCAGCCGACGATATCAGCTGCAACATCATGTTTGCCTTGTGCATCATCTCCGCTTCCACCCGGTCCGCCGATAACATATCTGGCAACCGGATTTCTCTCATTGTCATCGGGGAAGGATTCTGCTAACCTCTCGGAATAGTATTCCAGCAAGCCCGAGGGCAGTCCGATGGGGTCGCTGGCCGGGTCGTTGTAGAAGTCGATAAGTCCGGCTTTATCCTCCTGCCAGTCGTCTGCGGCAGGGGCAGTAACATACTGCTTCTCTTTCCAGTCTTCGAAGGAAATGACATCGGCAGCGCCGGAAGTCTCGAAGCCGTATTGTAACCATTCGGCAACGGTCATCCTGTTGTTCATAAACTCTGCCTTAGTTCCCAGTATGTCAGCCATTTCAGAGACGAGTATCATATCGCTCTTGGATTCACCTACGGCTGGGATAGCCTGTTTCTCATATACCAGGAAGGAATATGAGAACTCATCTGTTACACCGCGCAGGTCTTCCAGTTCGAACTTGGTGCTGACCGGAAGAATAATGTCGCACAGGAGCATATCGTTCTCTAGCCAGATGTGCTGACCGACGACAGTTTCGATTTGCGGCTGTCTCCATGCCCTGATGGTTAAGAAGCCGTTGTTCCAGCAGGCAGTGTTGCAGGGTGAGTCGGTCCATATCATGTGGATGATGGAACCGCCCTGGTCTGCGGGAATAGGATAATAGTATCTCTGGAACTGGTCTTCAACCGGAGCTGCCAGCAGCGAGGTTCCATACCAACTAACGGGATGCTCTGGAGTACCGTACAGAATAGCCTGATGAACCAAACATCTTGAAATATGCTGCTTGATATATTCATCTTCAGCACCGGGCCAGCCGGAGAAGGTGAAACCGCCGGACCAGTTGGCAGCATAGGACATGAAGTTCTTGGTCCATCTGGGGGAGTTATGCGGGGTAGCATATGACATTTGCCCCGGCTTGCCGAGACCCTGAAGTCCCATATTATAGGCTTCGAGTCGGGCATGCTCAGGGGCATAAGGGCCTCTCATGGGGCCGCCTTCACGGTGTGCAGTGGAGGTCGCTTTACTGGCCCATTCTCTGGCCAGTGCTTTAATCGTCCAGGGTGCAACACAGCAGATCTCGGAAGCCCATTTCGGTGTCTTGGGGCCGATTGTATCGTCAGCTGCATTACCCAATACATAATCCCTGTACTGTTCCCAACCGACGCTGTGGGTTTCCAGGTAATCCTGGTCGAAGGTGCCTTCGGTGAACCATGTATAGGCAACAGCCAGGTTGAGGGCATCATCGGTATTGGGAAGTACGGGTATCCACTTGCCCTTGCCGAAGCGGTTGAACGCCTGCCCGGCGAAGTTCAGGTCAGGTGAAATGTGCAGCAGGAAAATTCCGCAATCCTGGAACCAGTAATACAAAAGACTTGGGAATTCACCGAAGTAGCAGCAGGTCTGGGTGCACGGGTCGTGGCCCCAGAGAATAATCATATCGCAGTTCTTTGCCAGGTCGGAATATTCAGGGCCGACCTGTTTACACTGGCCCATCCACCCATCGCCCCAGAAGTGCTTGGCGCCCCAGTACCAGCCTTCCCAGCTGTCCGGGTCTCTCATTTGCTGGGTGTAACCGCCGAAGTTCTGGCGTAATAACCTGTCTCCGCATGCATGTCCATTAAAACCTCCGTGAATCTGCTTGGTCTCTCCATGTATATCCATGCAGGTCAGGATAGCCCAGGGGGTATAGGTTTCATTGATTCTCTTGATTTCGTCGACCACCGTGTTCAATGCATAATCCCAGGTTACTCTCTTGAATTTGCTCTTGCCACGGTTCTGCGGATTGGTCTTGGTTAAATCACCGCCCGGCTCCCAGTCCACCCTCTTGAGAGGATAAAGAATCCTGTTGGGCGAATAGACACGCTTCTTGTAGGTTGCAAAATAATGGCTCTGGAGACTCTTCATAGTAAAGTTGAAGGTCTTACCTCTGGCTACCATTTTGCCGGGTTTCAGTTCTGCCTCGGTATATTTCCAATCCCAGTGATGAGGCCTGATTCTGACAATCTTGCCGTTCTTTACATCGACAGCAGACAGTGCTCTGCCATCGGAGCATCCGACCTTGAGAACCGTTTCTTCTGGTTCATCTGCCGGATAGATTCCACCACCCGGGCCCTCTACTGTCTTTGTTTTAGTAACTGTAACTACTTCGCCACCAGGCCCAGCTACAGTTTCAGTTTTGGTGACTGTAGTCGCTCCACCCCCAGCGAGGGTAGTGGTAACTGTCTTGGTTTTTTCAACTGTCGTGCTGACGGTCGTTGTTTCGCCATCGCCGCAGCTGGAAAGTAACCCGGCGCCGATAGCGCCGCCGACAACTACCGTTCCGGCGCCAACAAGGAAATCCCTTCTTGTAACACCGGATTGTTGTTTTTCTTCATTTTCAGGTAACTTTTCTTTTTCTTCTTTCAATTCCTTCTCCTTTTATTGATTATTACTATGTGTAATAACGAGTTGTTGTATAGGCATCACCTCCATTTCTTATCAACTATCTGTTAAAAAGAACTTCTTTATGAACCCCGCTATATCTATATATAGTTTTCACGGTGATATTATCGGGGCATCAGGCATAAAATCTGCCCATGCATATATCGATTCTACATAGCAAGGCAGTACCCAACCTGCTTATCATGCGGAATTAATTATCCTTTCTTCCTTTGCCTGGGTATCCCATGTTTTTCTTCTTATTAAGGCTTTTAAACGTGCAATAAATATCTGACTGTTAAATGGTTTGATTACATAATCATTGGCTCCTGCGTCAAAGGCCGACACCAGAGTGTTGATATCCCTGTCGTTTGATAAAACTATAATGGGGACATCAGAATCATCGCGTATTTGCTTAACTAGCTCTAAACCTGACATATCGCATAACTGCATCCCCAGCAGAATGACATCAGGACTGCTCTTTTTTAATATTTCCAGGCATTGCTTTCCGGAATTGATGATAGATACCTGCCAGCTCAGCTTGTTCGAACTCAGCAGGGAAGTGATATATTCTATGGTTTCATTTTCGATATCTGCAATGACTATTTTCATCAGATTTACTGGTTAACCGGACAATGCTACTCTATACTACCCATTCTGTATTAATAGAAAATGGAAACATTTTCTCTGAAGTTGCAAAATGTAACAACCAGTGTGAAAAAGGTGTGAAAAATGGTATATAATTTGGGGTGGCCGGTGGGGGAACCTGGGGGTTGGAGAGCATGGTTTATCGGCATCTCTTTAAACGATATAATTGAGGTTTTTGGGTCTGAGCAGGCTTAAAAGTGTAAGGGGGATCTGGTTGCCGGTGCAGGCTGATATCGGATAGATTATTTGCAGGTGTTTTGCCAGCGCTGGTAAAGAATGTTTTCAGCCAGTTCTGTGTGTCCACATCATAATCATATCCGTATTAATATTAATAAAGGAAACCCCGATTAAGTCTTTTGAAATGTGAGATTATAGTAATTTCGAATGTGTAGAATCCATCAAATAGTAAACCGTAAGGATTTTTTCAGGGATTCCTGAGTTAATAAGATTTGATTTATACCGTTAAATTACCTTATTGGTATTGGTAAAATAGTATCCCTGTCCGACCTTGGTCTTGATTAATTTGGGATGGCGCGGGTCTTCCTCGATTTTCCTGCGAAGTCTCAGTATGTAGCTCCTTATATTTTCATCAGAGCTGTCATAGTAATCCCCCCAGATTTTTTCTGCCAGGTGGGTGCTTGATAAAACAATGTCTTCATTTTTCATCAACTCATATAAAATAAGGCCCTCGGTTCTCGTCAGGTCTATTTCCCTGCCGTTATAAACGAGCTTGCTCATCGAAGGGGCAAATCTCAGGTTACCTCTGATTATTGGCTCATATTCATTCATCTTTTTGCTTTTTCTGAACAGGGATTTTAAGCGGGCAAGAAATTCCAGCTGGCTGTAAGGTTTGACCACGTACGTATCTGCGCCCAGTTCATGTGCCTTGATAATATCTATCTCTCCCGACCTTACAGTGGATATCATTATGGGAACATCTGAAAAATCGCGTATCTCTTTTAAAACGGTCAGCCCATCGATATCGGGGAGCCCCAAATCAAGAACAATTGCGTCAGGAGCCTCGGTTTCTGCCAGTAATACGCCCTCTTCACCTTTGGTAGTATGCACCACCACGAGTTCCGGCCAGCGAATTTTACAGGCCAGCGTAAAGGTTTCAGCAATCGTTTTATCATCTTCTATAATTAATACCTTCATTTTTGCCCCCTTATTTTGATTGTACCGGAATCGTGAATGTAAATGTGCTTCCTTTGTTTCGTTTGCTCTGGACAAATATCCTGCCGCCGTGAAGCTCTATTATGTTCTTGCAGATAATTAAGCCCAGTCCCAGCCCGTCTGCCATGTTGTGAGGTTTTGGGCTCATTTCGAAGATGTGTTCCAGCTGGGTGCGGGTCATACCGCAGCCGGTATCCTTTACAGCTACAACGATTTCATCTTCGACTGTCTGGGCGATTACATTAATACTGCCGCCGGAAGCGGTATACTTTATACTATTGTTCAGCAGGTTTAAAAGAACCTGGTAGATACGGTCACAGTCGCCCTTTACTCCGGGTAGCTTCTGCGGGATATCCAGGGTTAGGGAGATATTCTTGCTGTTAGCCTCCAATGACATATATTTTACTGCATCCCGGATAACTGCCTCGATATCCAGAGATTTCAGGACTACCTGCAAAATTCCCCTTTCGCTCTTAGCAATATCTCTCAGTTCATTGACTCTTCTGTCAAGGTTTTTAGCGCCCTGATTGATTTGCTCGGCCAGCTCTTTGAGGGGGCCTTCAGGCAGCTCGGCTGCCAGTATTTCCGAGGCGGCCTGTATGGGAGTAATCGGGGTCTTGAGTTCGTGAACCACAGATTGAATGAACTTCGTTTTGTTGTTATTGATGTATATGAGGTTTTTGTTTACATTCTCCAGCTCTGTAGTCCTATTTTTTACCAGGTCTTCAAGATGTAGCTGGTATTGCTTGAGCTCTTTTTCCATTTTTTTGTGTTCGGAAATATCCCTGATATAGGCGACATTGGCAGCGCTTCCATGATAGCTTGTATAACCGCTGGTAATCTCTATGGGAATTTTCTCCTCGTTCTTGTTAATGATATACATTTCAAAATAATGGGGAATAATTGCCCCGTTGAGTTTTTTCCGGTGCCTTTCCCGTGCGCTCTGGCGGTATTTGGGGTGCAAAAGGTCGAAGAAAGACATTTTAAGCAGCTCCTCTCGGCTGTACCCTGTAATGCGGCACCATTCTTCGCTGACAAAGGTTTGGAGCCCCTCCACATCCTCTGTGTCCTGCAGCATAACCACGGCTTCGCCGACCCGGTCTCCCAACTCTATAAGTGTGCGGTACATGTTTTCCGATTCTTTGATTTGCTGATGTAGCTTCTTCTGTTCGGTAATATCCCGGTTGAAATGAAAAATCAGCCCGCCCAGCACATCCATATACTTGATGCTGACAGATATGTCGATGATTCTTCCATCTTTGCGTCTATGCTGCACTTCTACAAATCCGCCTGGCTTTTGTTTGTGTTCTTTAGTCCAGCGGAGCATCTTTTCCATTTGTTCTTTTCCATCAGGCAGACCGATAAGCCTGGTATCCAGGTCATACAGCCCCATGGTGAGCAGCTCTTCCCTGCTGTATCCCGACATATGGCAAAAGGCATCGTTGACATCCAAAATTCTGGATGTCATATCGGTAATAAAAAAGCCCTCGGTGGCATTTTGAATAATGTATTTGTACCATTTATTCTTGATGTAGGAGGGGATTTTTGAATATTTCGAAGCAGAATCCACAGGGGGTGTAGCAGTATCATCCACTGCAAACGATGATGTTGCAGGAATAATAGTCTCACACTGTTCTATCTTAATCTCTTCCATATCCCATCCTCAGGAGGATTAGTCGCCTTAAGATGTTTAATATTATAATAAACTACGATGCCCTCTAAATCAATATTGCATATTTTATTATACTCCATCGAGTTGGTATGCAGGTATTACTGGTAAAGTGGGCAATCCGATACTGAAAATAAAAATGAATCGACATGCGTATTTATCTGAGCCTGATGCAGATGATGTTGACAAAAACTGCGGTTTATTCTATAAATTATAAAGTCAAATCTCCTTTTGTTGATACATACCCAGTTTTCGACTATACATAAGAGTTATATATAAAGTCGGATGTGGGGAGTACTCAAATCAATTTTTTATCCCTGTTTTGCCTTCCTTTTAACTCTGCGCAATAAATAGTCAACCTGGGCAGGCCATGTTAAATTGATGATTATGCATTTACGCATTTTCATATTTGATGGAATGCTTATTAAAGGAGAGAAGTGGAAATGAAGGATACTCGCAAAGAATTTGAAAGATATAGCGAGAAGATCGAACTGCAAAAAGCGGAGATAAAGAAACGAATCACAGGATTGCCGACGCTTATCGAGTCATTGATGATTTGTTTTTACTCCCATAGTGAAAGGAAATTGGGGCCTCATCTGCTGATCGAAGGCAAAGTGGGAAAGGGGAAGTCGGCCACACTGGATGCGTTTTCTCGAACCATATCGGGAGCGACCTTCAGTCGAATACAGTTTACTCCTGATCTTAAGCCGATGGACCTGGTAAGAATAGTGGAACAGCATCAGGACAGAACGCTGGAATTCCATACGGGACCGCTGTTCAGCAATCTTGTTCTCGCCGATGAAATTAACAGGGCGCATGAGAAAACCAGGGCCGCCCTTCTTGAAGCTATGGGGGAGAGACAGATTACTATAGGCAAGACAACCTATCCGCTGGAAGAGCCCTTTTTCGTAATGGCTAATGAAAATCCGATTGATGTTGAAGGCACGTTTACACTCGGGGCTGCCCAGCTGGATAGATTCATGATGAAGATTTATGCCGAATCTCTTTCCGAAGATGAAGAGATTTCCATTGCGGAGTCCCATCAGCACAAGGACCCCCAGATCAAAGAGGTAATTTCCAAGGCGGAGGTGCTGGAGATTCGCGAGTTCATCCGCCAGAATATAATTGTGACTCCTGAGATAAGAAGAGACATGATTCGAATAATTCGGTACCTGCGTCCTGAGGGGGGGATTGTTATTCCGGAAGATTTTTACCTGCTGCCGGAGGGGGAGAGGGGTTATCTGTTCCTGGAGAGGGCTGCCAAGACCAGGGCTTTTCTTAAAGCGAGGGAGCAGGTTAACTTCGACGATATTGCTGCTCTCGCTTTTCCGATATTAAACCATAGAATTGGATTTCAGCACATATCGAACGACAAGGATAAAATTAAAAAAACGGAAGAGCTTATTGCGAAAGCGGTTGAAAAGGTATTAAAAGATGGGGCACGCGGATTATAAGCAATTAAAACACAGCAAGATACAACTATTCTCCAGGTTAAAATTAAAAAACATATTCTCCGGGGAATGGGATAGCATTTATGTAGGGGAGGGCATTGAATTTGCAGATATCAAGCCCTTTGAACCCGGCGATGATTTGCGTGATCTGGACCTGATTACCCTGCTGCAATCTGGTGAAGAAGAGATTATCAGGCGAGAAGTCGGCAGGCAGATGAAGATCTTCGTCTGGGTTGATTTTTCTGGTTCCATGCAGAGAAACGAAGACCTGTTTTTTTTCTCCAGACCGGATATCAGGGATATAGCTATCGGGCTCATTATTTATTCTGCATGTAATGCCTATAGCCCGACGGGATTATGCATATTCGATGATAAAATCAGGGAGTTTCTCCCGGCTAAATATGGGGAGAGCTACTGCGATAAGATTATGGACAGGATACTCGATTATGATTATCGGAATACCCGCAAAATGGCGAACATCCCGGCGGCACTATCGTTTATGATGGAAAAGGTTTATAAACAGAGTATGGTGTTTTTCATCTCCGATTTTAAAGACCCTGTATTTGAAGGTGATTTTACCGAGTTGTTGAGACCGGCAAGCCGTAAATTCGATTTTATTCCTGTAGTTATCAGGGACCCGATAGAAAAGGATGTTATTTTAAAAAGGTCGCTGAACATTTCAGTAAAAGATTCCGAAGGGAATGGCAAGTCGGAAATTTACCTGACTCCGGCAAGGCTTCATGAGATGCAGCGAATTTCCACAAAGCATATCGAGCATCTTGAGCAGAATTTTTATCGTGCAGGTATCGATTATGCACTGCTGGATTCACCTTCGATAGATGATTGTTATCAGGTTCTTTCGGGATTTTTTGTGGGAAGGAAAAGAATAAGAGTTTAGATATTCCAATGAGGAAAGGAAGTAAGTCATGATGAAAAGAAGACTGGTATGGATACTTACATCTCTGGCTGCAGTAATTATCATCGCTCTGCTTCTGATTTTGCCCGATTCAGGAGATATTACGGTGGTGAAATCAAGGGCGCAGGAATTACCTGAAGGGCAGGCTATACTTTGTAATGCATATCCAGAAGCCAAGAGCGTTCAGAAGGGGGATGCCTTCCTGTTCATACTCGAGGTCCTATATGATACGAATCAGGTCTCTGGAATCGATAGTGTCAGCCTTAATGATAACGTCAATCTCAGCCCGTTTGAAATAAGAGAAACCACCGATGTGGTTTTTAACCTGGATTCGGATACCATGGTATTCCAGAGACAATTTGAAATCCAGCTTATAAGTGGTGATGTAGATAAGCTCTATTCATTTCCTACCATCGTGGTACGCTATGAGCTTCCAGGGGCTGATGGATATGCAGAAACATCGGTAATCCCGGAGACCATCTATGTTTCTCCCAGATTACCTGATAATGTAATGGTTGCAGGTACCACTCAGCTTAATTACGAATCGCTCAGGTCGCTTGAGGGAAAGATCGAAAACAGCGGGACAAGCCGAATTGCGTTGATAATGTGGATTCTGGGAGGCCTTCTGGGGGTGGCTGCTGTAACCGACCTTACCCTGCGCTATGTTTATCGAGGTAAAGAAACGTCCGCAAAGTCCGGCGAGGTCGATATGAGTGATACCCTCCAACAGGCATATCGTTCATTGCATGAGAAAGTTAAGGTGGGAGCAGAGGCAGGAAATATCTTCCACCAGATAGATCACATTCTCAGGCTGGTAATGATACAGAAAGAAAACAATTCATGGTTACAGGAAATCGAGCTCGAACAGGTATCTGTAGAAATAAGACCAACCGTTATTTCCCTCTTTGCAAAATGCAGTGAACCAGGTATGCAGGAAGCAGGGCAGCAGGAGATTGACGCAGCCTTGAAACAGCTTGATGATATTCTTGAGTTTTACTTCGCCGAGGAAATAGGAGAATGGAAGGGTTAGTTAATTTCATAGACTCTTGCGAATTTGCCACCCCTGTCTATTTCTGGATAGCGGGTGCTCTCGCATTGCTTCTGATTTTTATCCCATGGGGGAGGCGAAAGGCAGCCCTTTCCTTTGATATTAAGTTCTGGAAGAACAAGCTCGAATGCAAAAGTAAGCGAGTTTTAAAATTGTCGATTCCAGTTATCCTGGCCACGGTGCTGCTGGCTGGCGTTATGGCTCAGCCACAGATCACAACGAGGCCGGTTACCTATGTATATGGGTATCCCGTGATGCTGGTAGTAGATATTTCGGGGAGTATGGGGGTGGGATATAGTGAGACGACTCCTTTTGGGAAGAGCTATGAGATATTCACTGATTTGATTGCTATGAGAGGGGATATAAATTTTGGTCTTCTGCTATTCTCAACCGATATGTATATTGCCCGCTATTTTATCAATAAGAATGAACTATTTAAGGATACCCTGGAGAACAGGCGGGAGATAGCTTATCTTTCGGTAGGAACACGAATAAGTGGCGCCCTTGAAATGGCTCATAAGTTTATGAATGAAAATATCGATGGTGGCGGTGCTATCATCCTTATCAGTGATATGGATACCAGTTCCAAAGAGTGGAGAAGCATTGTGTCGGAAATGACAGCTATGACATTGGAAGGGATTATGCCCTATATAATAGCCCCCAGCGGCCCTGAGGAAATAGCCAAAAAAGCGCAAAGACAGGGGGTAGACCTTTCACTGGTCTCGGAGTTAAGAATTGTGGCTATGGATGATGATGAAGGCATAGATAATATATGTAAAGAAATAGCTACGATGAAAATGTCCCTTATAAGGGAAGAAGAAGGGATATTGAAGAAGAGCATGGTTCCATATTTTGTTATTCCAACTCTGGTATTATTTAGCCTTTGTCTGGTACTCAGTGAAACACGCTTCAGGAAAATACCCTAATGGAGGAAAAGGTAATGGATAAAGAGAAAAGGGAAGAAAAGAATTTAATGGCAGCGATATCTGCTTTTGTGAAAAAAGCATGGCGGCAACTTATTTTAATTGCCGTTGCAGTTGTTGTGATTGTTGCCGGAGTTTTTGTAAATTCCGCTTTGAGTTCAACGAACAGGGCTGATATCAGCCTGTATAACAAGGCTGTGGAAACATACAGCCTTCCCGCTCAACTGCTTCCTGCAACGGATGATCGCCCTGCAGAATATCCGATTGTAAGGGCTGTTGCCTATTTTGAGCAGGCATATGCCAGAAGCGCCGATGATAACGTTAAAGCCTTGATACTCTATAATATGGGGACTTTAATGGGGAAGGATGGGTTAACGTATCTTACAGGCGGCACCCCGTTTTTCAGTATTAATGAGGGAATCAGTAAACTGGAAGAGTCTATAAGGCTTAATCCAAACAACGAGAATGCTAAATATAATCTAGAGCTTCTGGAAAAAGCGCTGGCTATTCTGGAACCCGGCGGAGAAGCGATTGGTGATAAGGCAACGGGGACGATGGGTGGTATGGCTGGATATGCTTCAGGGGCAGTATATAAAGGTTATTAGACCGCTTTGGAAAGAGGCGACGGATGATTTTTGAAAATCCTGGTATGCTATGGCTATTGCTGGCTGTGCCTCCTTTTCTCCTGGGGTTTGGCCTCTGGGGATGGAAGGCCAGGAAGGAAGCAGCTTCGTTGTTTCCCATGCTTATTGGCCGTTTGAAGAGAAAGCATATAGAGAAGTACGTATTATCTGCGGTTATCATGGCACTTCTTATTGTTACGCTTGCTCTTCCTCAGATTGCATATACAGCTACCTCAGCCACTCAAAAAACAGGAGAAATCATATTACTTGTAGATGTCAGCAGAAGTATGGCTGCACAGTCGGAGCCATATGCTCCTACAAGGTTGGACAGGGTTAAAACGATTCTTTTGGATATTATTGATAGTATGGAGGAATTGGGGCAGGTTAAGATTTCATTGTGTGGTTTTAATGATATAGCCAGGTCCCATGTTCCTCTTGTCGGAGTGGAAGATTACTCCTATCTCAGGGAATCCATTAAGAAAGTGCTGGGTATCAACTCTACTCCCGGGGGAGATACCAGCCTGGGACTACCTATATTGAATGTTGCGAATAAGTTCTCTCAAGATGCATCCTCCAAAATTATTATCATGCTCAGCGACGGCGAACCCTATTATTGGGGGCAGGGGCGAGTGACCGATACCGAAGCCGAATATATCGAACAGGCAATCGAAACGGCGAAAGCAGAAGGAATAACAGTAATCACTGTAGGAGTAGGGGAGATCGAAGGAGCGAAAATACCTCTTTATGATGAAAACGGGGATTTTACCGGCAGTTATGTTCAAAAGTCGAAAGGCATTGATTTTGTTTTTTATCTCCAGGAGGACATGCTGAAGAAGATTGCCTCTGAAACGGGCGGCGCTTATTTTAATGAGAAAAATCTTGAAGGCTTCATAGAATTAATCGAAGAGAATCTGGTTACAGTAGATTCAGGGGTGGTGTCGGAAGAGGAAGAATACCAATCCGTAGCTCATTGGTTTATATTGGCCTCTTTACCTGTTTGGGTGGTTTTTATAAGGCGGCATATTGTCGGATAAGGAGTCGAATTTCAAAGAGGACTGATATGAGTAAGATATATTTCCCCATTATAATAACTATGGCTGCACTCTTGGGTATACTCAGCGCATGTGATAGCACAACTCCCACCACTACAGAAACTCAAACCAGCAGCGAGACGCGCATAACTGAGGTAACTCCTGTAAATATAGAGGTCGAGTATGAATTGACAGGAAATGAAACCAGAGGGCTTCTTGATGTATATGATCTGGCAGCGGTTGCTAAGTCGCGGGAGGTAGTGGTGACTGGTGATTTAGCATCGATAAGAATAGCAAGGTCCAATGTGGAAATAACTGCTGAGTTTTATGATTCTGCAGGGACATTGTTGGAGACGCTATACGATACTTATATACTGGATGCATCTCAAACTCATAGCTATGAGCCATTCACCATCAAGTATTTTTGCGATGACCCATCACAGGTCGCAAGATGTAAATTGTACATAAGGGCATACGAATAGTCGAACAGCCGGTATATTCATCTAACCAAGCTTAAAACCCCAAGCACAAGGTTGGGGTTAGTTCATAAAAATCTAAGCCGGATACCCACCAGCTTGTTGAGAGTATCCACTCTTCATATCTGTTATTTATTCCGGATGGAACCACCCGCATACCTGTATATAAATCAGCAATATGTCAAAAGACAAATAATAAGTTACATTCGTTATGCATCGGATGTTTCAATATTCCGCACACATTTTTTGATATTACTCGTATATGTAGGCCTCGTTTGTTGCCCTTATTGGCCTTAAAATTCGCTAAAATAAGCTAAAAGTGTCATAACTTGGCACTTTTTTGTCTTATACGCAGCTATTTGCAGGCGTAATAATATTATAAAGATTTTATTGAATTATAAGACATTAAAAATATGGGAGTCAATGAGTGATGTAATCCTTTAAAGATAGCAAGGAGAAGGATGTATGCCAAATTTTATGAAGTGGATAAATAATTTTAAGTTCAGAACAAAAATAATTTTCGGAGTTTATGCCAACATCACGCTGGCTTTATTAGCTTCATGTATTTCCATTATATTCATGAGTGATGTATCCAACAGCAGTAATCTTTTAACACTCTCCTCTAATATGGTTCAAACAGTATTAGAGGCTGGCAACGATAGAAGGGATTTTATATCTACCGGGATATCCACATATAGCGATAATATACTTGATTCAATCGATGAAAGTATAGATATTCTGAATGAGATAATCGATGCTTCGAGTTCTGCTGAAATCGATTCCGTTGCCGAATATATGATACCTGTTTTGGGTAATTATCGCACTGGTATTGAAACGCTTGCCGAAATAAAAGATGGAATGTTGTCATATATGGATGAATGGACAGCCATGGGAGAAGGGTTCGACAGCTTGATAGATGATTTGCGACTGGTGGTGGATGATGAGGATATTATATCGATAATTGATGAACTCGAAGCTAAAATGTATCATATGAGAATTGCTGCCGTATACTTTAGTAAAGAACAAACGGAGGCTGCATATCAATCATATAATGAGTCAATTTCTGATGTAAAATCCACACTATCTCAGTTGGGAGGTCTAATTTCCGGGAATAGTGCTATGCAGTCGGCTGTCGACTCCTTTACGGCTTATCTGGAAGATTATATGCGTCTTGGTTCTTTGTATTACCAATCATTGCAGGACCAGAATGCCCAGCTGGAGGAATTGCTCGTTTATGCGCAGCAGTTGAATGGCAGTGCCGATAAATCCAGTGCATATTATGGCGGAGCCGCTTTGCTTTCTGATTTGGCAGCTAATGATCTGGCAGCTTCGGAAAACCTTCAAAGGACATTACAGATAATAGTCGCTGTTTCAGGGGTTCTTTTGGGTGTTCTGGTATGTAATATACTGATATCCAGTACCACCAAGCCGTTAGGGAATATAGTCAAGATAGGGGATGC